>JAGYMV010000232.1 GCA_018400355.1 Wenzhouxiangella sp. | reverse complement strand
TTCAGAGACATTGGCCAGTTGCTGTGCTTTTTCGTGGGGCAAGGTGATGACCGCTGAGGCTTGTTGGCCGTTGAGTGGCAACAACGCCAAGGTGCGGTCATAGGCAAACCACTCCCAAGCGACGTGTTCGTGGTCAACGTCAATGTCCATTTTGGCCAGCAACATGCTCCGCCCATAATCGCGCATCCGAGAGCCAATGCCGGCAATCCGTCTGAGGTTCGAAAACCTAGAATCGGCCGCGACCACCAACGTGGCCTCGATCACTCGCCCATCGGCCAGTTGCAATTGGCGCTTGCCGTCTATCAGCTGCGTGCTCTCGACCACGCTCTCGGTGTCTAAATGCACATGAGTGTCTTCGGTCACCGCCTCAAAGGCGGCTTTTTTGATGTGTTGGTTGGCCACCAAGAACCCCAAACAGGCTCGCCCGCCATCTTCGTGGGTGATGCGCATCGGCTCAAGGTCTTCGCCATCAAACACCGCCGCGTCTTTGAGTGGGCTGATGTGCGCCTCGGGCAGTCGCGCCCAAATGCCCAGACTGTCTAAAAATGCCCGCGAGGCGTGTGTGAGTGCAATCTCACGGCCATCGGGTTCGGGGGTTTGGAGGGCCGATAAGGGCGAAGATTCAAACACAGCCACACCTAGGCCCACTGCATCGAGCGCGCGCGCCAGGCACAAACCAGCCGGGCCGCCACCGACAATGGCGACATCATAAGAGGGGTGGGTTTTTGCTTGGGTGGTTGACATCAATCGGTGACCTATAAAAACAAATCGGGCAGCAAGGGTGCGCCGGGCTTGACTGCGTAACGATCCAAGTCGGTGATGCCGGCTTGGGCCAGCGCCTCATCGTCGATAAAGAACCGACCGGTGGTCTCTTTGGCATCTTGGGTCAAGATCCATTGGGCCGCATCGGCCATGATCTCAGGGGCACGACAATTCTCTGGCTTGACCGCATCGCCGAGCATGGCCAAAGCCGCGGTGGCAATCACCGTCCTTGGCCATAAGGCATTGACACCAATCCCTCTTGGCTTAAATTCTTCGGCCATTCCCAACACACACTGACTCATTCCATATTTGGCCATGGTGTAGGCCACGTGGGGCGCAAACCACTTGGCGTCCATATTCAAAGGCGGCGAGAGGTTTAAGATGTGGGGGTTGTCGGCTTTTTCCAAATACGGCAACGCCGCTTGGGAGCACACAAACGTGCCGCGCACATTGACACCAAACATCAAGTCAAAACGCTTCATGGGGACTTGATCGGTGGGCGCCAAATAAATCGCAGAGGCGTTATTGACCAAGGCATCAATGCCACCGAAGTGATCGGCGGCGCGGGCCATGGCATCGGCCACGGCGTCCTCATCACGAATATCAAGCTGGATGGCCAAGCCCTGCCCACCGGCTTCATTGATCGCATCAACGGCGGTGTGGATGGTGCCAGGGAGCTTGGGGTGCGGGCGGTCTGTTTTGGCGGCGATGACCACATTGGCGCCGTCTTTGGCCGCTCTCAGCCCAATCGCGTGACCGATCCCACGAGAGCCACCGGTGATGAAAATGGTTTTGTTTTTTAACGTCTGGGACATGGTATCTCGAGCTGCCTTTAATGTGTCTTATTGACCAGAACCCATTATCCTACCCTCTATGCTTCTCGATTGGATGAACATTGTCATCAACACCCTCAAAGCCGA
>JAGYMV010000231.1 GCA_018400355.1 Wenzhouxiangella sp. | reverse complement strand
TGCCCCACAGCTTAAACCAGTCTTTGAGTTGGACATCACCAGTGGCCAGCGCTCTGACCATAAGTGTCGCGGCTTGTGCGCCGGCATTGCCACCGGTTCCAATCACCAAGGGCAAGAAAAACACTAGCAGCAAAGTGGCCTCAATGGTTTGTTCAAAAAACGCGATGGCGGCACCGCCGATGAGGTTCATGACCACCAAGATCAGGAGCCAACCCACCCGCTTTCGATACAGAAGCCCAGGCGTGGCTTCTTTGAGAGAGACATTTAAAACGCCCGCCGCCCCCAGCTTTTGAAAATCCTCGGTGATCTCTTCTTCAGCGACATCCATGATGTCATCGACCGTGACAATCCCGATTAAGACCCCTTGCTTGTCGGTCACCGCCAAAGTGCTCAAGTCATAGCGCTGGATGACTTGCACCGCCTCTTCTCTATCGGCTGAGGCCAAGACCGAGTAGTACTCACCATCCATAATCGATTCGACGGGCCGGTCTTGCTTGGCCAAAATAAAGTCTTTCAAGCGGACGGCATCGACCAGTCGACCGCGCTCATCGGTGACAAATACAAAGTTGACTGTTTCGCCACGGTCGGCTTCATGTCGGATGTGATCCAGCGCTCGGGCAATGGTCCAGTGCGATTGCACGGAGACAAACCGAGGCGTCATCAAGCGCCCGATCGATTCTTCCGGGTAGCCCAAGAGCTTGAGGGATTGCTTGAGATCTTCGGGGGCCAATAGCTTGAGGTGGCTTTCCAAATCCTCAGGTGTGAGGCTTTCTAGAAATGCGGTCCGATCATCGGGGAGGAGCTCATGCAAAATCCGTCGGGCCAGAGGCGTGTCCAACTCATTGATGAGCTCGAGTTGCTGACGGTCCCCAAGGTAGGAAAACGTGTCGGTTTGACGCTCATCGGGCAGTCGGTCGAACAGGGCGACACGGTCATCGATCGTCTCGATCTCAGAGAGGGCATCGGCGATGTCTTGAACCGCCAATGCATCCAGCGCCTCATCAATTTCGGTGGATTGGCCCAGCCTTAATAGGCTGATGAGTTCGGTGCTGTGGATATCTGACATTTGGGCCTCTTACAGGCGGTGATCACCGATTGTGAGCTCGCAGATGATGGCCAATTGTGGACCGGCCACACCAGGCAATGTCAGTCTACGAAATGTTTCTGGAGCCAATGTTGGCGGCGGTCTGGATCAGGGGGACTGGGCAAGGCGTGGGATCACTGCGTTGCCGGGGTGGGGCTGGGCAGGTGAATTAACGCGTTGCGATGAGACCACCGCCGATGATTCGGTGACGACTCAAACCTGCCTCCTTAGACTAGAAAACTCCCGCTAGTATAAGGTTTGTCCTGTTTTTGTCAAATCCTTGGGGTTATAATGGCACGAATAACAGCGGAGAGATTGGCCATGCGACTCATTGACGAAGCCCTAACCTTTGATGATGTCTCGCTGGTGCCGGATCACTCAGCGATCCTCCCCAAAGATGTGGATCTCACCACGCGTATCACCCGAGAGCTGACCCTCAACATACCGCTGGCCTCTGCGGCCATGGACACCGTCACAGAAGCGCGATTGGCCATCACCATGGCACAAGCCGGTGGCGTGGGCGTGTTACACAAGAACATGTCCATCGAGCGCCAAGCCGAGCAAGTCCGCATCGTCAAAAAATATGAGGCGGGTGTGATC
>JAGYMV010000230.1 GCA_018400355.1 Wenzhouxiangella sp. | reverse complement strand
GTTCTTGCCGAGTTACACGCGCTTTGATGCGGCCGCCTACTATCGGGTCTCTGATGCGCTTCGTGTGCAACTCAATGTAGAGAACTTAACCGATAAGCTGTATTTCCCCAATGCGCATGCCACCCATGAGGCCACGGTGGGGATGCCAAGGCATGCGATGTTGACGTTGGTGGGTTCGTTTTAAAAGTGCTGAAAATGGCCTAAGCCCGACCATAGGTGGGGCTTGGGTCGCTTGTCGTTCGTGTCTGTGTCACCGGCGACTGCCACAGCTTTGAGATTGGCACCGCATAGATCCCAAGTGTTGGGTCTAGTGGGATGGTGAGTGTGCCATCGTAGAAAAGTAAGCCGCCCTTGAATTGATCGCCAGTCCGATGAGCGAGTCGGCGAAGCCCTAAGGCGTCTTTGGGTTCAGCTGTTTTGGCCCCCTTGACCTCGATGCCCCGAACATCCAAGCCGTGCTCAACCACCAGATCCACTTCGATTTTGTCTTTGTCTCGGTAGTGCATCAACGAAACGGGCTCCGTGATTTGTTCAGACAAAGCCACCACTTGTTGCACCACGAATGATTCAAGTAGGCGGCCCCACAGCGGTCTTTGGCTGGCCACCAAAGGCGCTTTAAAGCCAGCCAGTGCCGCGCCCAAACCGCTGTCTCGTATATGAATTTTTGGTGTTTTGATCAGTCGTCTGGACCGATTGTTGTGCCAAGCCGGCAAGCGGCGGATCAAAAATAGGCGCTCGAGCACCCTTAAGTGGCCCTCCACTGTCGCTCGAGCCAATCCAAGGGAATTGGCCAAGCTCGAGACATTGAGCAACGTCGCCGTTTGTTGCGCCAGATAGTTGAGCAGTTGTGTCGAGGTCTCCGAGCGGGAGATATCTGATGCGTCTTGGATGTCTCTTTCAGTGATGAGATGAAGGTACTGACGTTGCCACGCCCGTGCTCGGTCATTGGCTTTTAGGTAGGCCTCGGGATACCCACCTTCAATCACCCGATCAATCAAAGGCCGATCTTTCATCTGCTCTTGGATCAAGAGATGTGGGGTGGGATTGCCTTTGAGCCACTCTTTGATGAAATTGTGATCACATGCCTCTTTCTCCGCCTCAGACAAAGGGTGGAGATAGAGACAGGCCATTCGACCCGCCAATGAATCGGCCAAGCGAGGGAGATGCAACAAATGTGCTGAGCCCGTGAGCAAAAATCGACCGGGTCGTCGGTCTTGATCGACAGCCAATTTGATGGCCAAGGTCAGTTCGGGGACGCGTTGAATTTCATCGATGGTGACTTGATCAGGCAACGCTTCAATGAATCCTTTGGGATCTGTTTTGGCCCATTGAAGTTGGTTTGGGTCATCCAGTGTCAAGTAGTGCCGATGGGCTTGGCAGGCCTTAGCCAAGGTGGACTTGCCAGACTGCCTGGGTCCAAGTAGACAAACCACGGGCATGTCGGACAACGCTTGCAAAAGGCTGGGTGTGATGTGTCGGTCGATATAGCGGGGCATGGCCAAGGCCTCGGTGTGATTGGGCGTTGAGTCGAGCGTCCAATTGTATCAAAAGGAAGCGTCTGATTGCATTGTTTGATTGCGTCCGATTGTCAATTTTGCTGACAGATCGTCGCATTTGTTGGGCTGGAGGGCTGTTGGAGTCTCCTTTGGTATTTGAGCATTTGATGCTTGGGCATGTGCCCCGAT
>JAGYMV010000023.1 GCA_018400355.1 Wenzhouxiangella sp. | reverse complement strand
AGACACTTATTTCCGACCTATACACTCCTAAGCGGCAGGTCGCAGGTTCGAATCCTGCCCGGGGCACCATCAATGATTACTTAATGGGTGTGACCTGACGCGCTTGAAAATCAGTCAATGCGAAGGAAAAAACCTCTCGATCAGAATCATATTTGAGACTCATCGTATTGGGCCACCAGGCATAGGCATAATGCGTTGGCTGGGGCACTTCCCACCGTAATTCCTCATTGCGCTCAGCAGCCAACATGGCATCTTGGAACGCAAAGAGGGTCACTGATGCCTCTAAGAAAACGATCTGGCCATCGAATGAGCCATAAATGATCACTGGATTATGGTTGACGTGCTCAATGCTGTACTGAAAGTCCCCGTCTAAATTGTGCAGCCCCATTTGCGCAATGGAACTGCCCGCATCCGGAAAATAATTGGCGGGAAAGTAGCTACTGGGCGGCAGGTTCAGAAACCGACGCATCTGCGGGTGGCCTGTCTCTCGGCCATCACAGGTCTTACCAACAGTCACACACTGCATGTCTCCTTGCACATAATCTCTTGGTCGTGTGTAAAAGTGGAAATCAAAGTGTGGGTTTATAAAAGCACCATTGGGGCCTCTTGGCAAGCCTTCTGTGTTCCAGTCGATTTCGACATAGTGAAAAGGCACATCCAGATCAAAATGGCGGTCAATGTCTAGATATTTAAATCGATAAATTGACCCATGAGGCATTTCGGGGAGCACCGAGTTGCTTAAGAATCGCCCACCGTGAAAGGGGGAAGGAATATCAAGTTCAACGCTGATTAAAGCACTGGGCCCCTCACCCTCTCTGACATGGGTTTTGACCAACCAGTCAGATGAACTGGCAAATTGCTGAATAGCAGCCAGCGTCTCAGGATGATCATCAGTGGCTGGCACCAGCTCAATTTCGTTCGCGACCGCCAATGCACTTAGCAGAATCAGGACCACGCTCAAAAACCATTTAATCATTCCATCACACTCCTCTGCACACTGTCAGATCGCCGCAAAATTGATTGTAGCAAAACCGACGCCAGCCTGGCTTTCAAGCCAAACACTGGCGTGATGCCTCCCTGAACCAAAGCAATCATCTTCCTATTGCGCAGCCAGTATATAGGCCAGATAAACCCAAATGCCTAAAGCTGAAATCATCACAAAGCCACCGAAAATCCCGCCAACCATCATCCAGTGAAACTTCCTTGTGTCCCGCTCCAAACGTGCCTCCCATTGTCTCAGACGCTCCTCATACTTCTCCAAACTCTCTCTATCTTGCATCTCTGTGTCCTCAAACATTTAGACTGCGATGTCACTCAAACTCTGGCGTTTCTCAAGATAATTCTCTAACAGTGAATAGGCGGCGGGAACCACCACCAGTGTCAGCAGCGTAGAGCTCAGCATGCCACCAATCACAGCGATTGCCAGAGGACCGTTGGTATCTGAGCCAGCACCCCACCCCAGCGCAGGTGGCAACAAGGCCAGCACGACGGTTAAAGAGGTCATCAAGACAGGCCTGAGGCGGATAGGACAAGCGTTGGATAGTGCCTCATCAATGCCCTGACCGGCTGCTCGAAACTGGTTGGTCAAATCTACCAATAGGATCGAGTTCTTTGCTACCAAGCCCACCAGCAACACCATCCCAATCATGGAGTAAATATTGAGCGAATTATTGGTTAGCCACAGCAAGAAAACCCCGCCAATCACGGCCAAAGGCTGCGCGGTCATCACCACCAAGGGCTGGAGAAAGGAGTTAAATTGCGAAGACAAGACCATAAAGACCAAGACCGTCGCCAAACCAAATGCAAAAATCACATAGGTCATGGTTTGCTGGAATTCTCTGGCTTCTGCTTTGAGCGCAATCTCATAGCCCAATGGCAGAATCTCATCGGCAATCGCATTGATCTCTTCAATCGCTGTGCCCAGCGCAATCTCTGGATTGGCATAAAAATTGGCTGAATAGTTGAGGTCAAAACGAGTGATCACAGCAGGCCCAAGCGCCTCACGTGCTGAGGCCAGCTGATCGAAGCGAAACATTTGCCCATTCTCACCTCGAATCATGATCCGGTTTAGATCATCGGGTGTGGTGATTTGGCCTTCAGCAGCTTTGACACGGACATCATAGCGTTCTCCATCACCGGGCTCATCGTTGTACCGCGCAATATCTATGCCGCCAACAAGCATATTGACAGCAAAAGCAATATCAGAAGACGCCACGCCAGCATCAGCTGCCTGAACACGATCAACATCCACCTCGAGCTGTGGCAGGTTCATTTGTAAATCCAGATCCACCGTACTCATGCCTTCAACTTGCTGCAGTCGCCGTTGAAGCTCTGCTGCAAGCTCAGCAACAGTATTTAAGTCGGTGCCTCTGAGCGCAAATTGCAGGGGTTCGCCCCGCTGACCCCCGACAATGCTTGGTGGCGCTGCAAAGGCGATCACGCCTGGCACCGAACGCAAGTCAGCCCGGATCTGGTTCAAAACCTCTTGCTGACTCTGATCCCGCTCGCCCCGCTCCTTTAGTCGCACAAACGCCAGGCCTCTGTTGACCTCACTGGCAGTCCCCAAGCCAATGGCTGTGAAGTAAGAACGAATCGAGTCATAGCCACTGAGTAGATTCTCAATGTCGGTCATGTATTGCTCAGTGGTCTCGATCCCTGTGCCCAATGGGGCACGGAAGAAAACAACGAAACGCCCTTCATCTTCTGCCGGAACAAATTCTTTTTGAATGTCTGCGAAAAAGAAACCCGAACTCAACACCACCAATCCAGCAAAGCCGAGGACACGCCATCGATTGGCAAGCGTATGCGCTAGAATCTGCTCATAGCCCGTGTTCATTCGCGCAAAAAATTGATCAAGCGTGTGATAGATCCTTCCCCGCGATGCCTCCTCTCGACGCACCCTCAAAAATCGAGCGCACAACACTGGCGTGAGCGTGAGCGAGACAACGGAAGAGGCAATCACCCCCACGGTCACGGTGACCGCAAACGATTCGAAGAAGCGCCCAATAATGCCGCCCAGAAAAATAACCGAGGCAAAAATGGAGACCAAGGTCAGTGTTGTTGCGACAATGGCAAAAAAGACCTCATTGGTGCCGGAAATGGCTGCACCCTCGGGATCTGGATTGATGTCTTGGCGATGTCGATAGACATTTTCTAAAACAACGATGGCATCATCCACCACCACGCCAATTAAGAGAAGAAGTGCCAACAGCGTCATGGTATTGAACGTATAGCCAGCCAAATAGATCGTGGCAACAGCCGCCAACAATGAGATTGGAATGGCCAATGAGATGATGATCGTCCCGCGCCAGGACCTTAGGAACAGCAAAACGACAAAAGCTGCCAATAAAGCACCTTCAACGAGGTGGTCTTGGAGAGATTGGACGATTTCTCGAATCAACTCTGAGTCATCCGATGCCACCTGAATGCTCAGCCCAGGCGGCAGTTGCGGGATAATCTGCTCTTCTAGCCGCTTGTTGACTTCATCAATAATGGCGACGGTATTGGAGCCTGTGATCTTGACCACACCAATGCCCACATTGTCCTGCCCGTTGTATCGAGCCATGGATCGAAAATCGGCCAGACCATCTTCCACATCCGATACATCACTCAGGCGAATGGGCGCGCCATCGGCATAACGGACGATCATTTGACTGAGGTCTTGGGGTGTATGAAACTCCAAGTCGAGTTTAACCAAGAGCTCTGTTGACCCACTGACCAAGAACCCACCAGGAAATTGAGCGTGCTCTGTCTGAAATGCCTGTTGGATGTCTTGTGCGGTCACCTGGTTGGCAGCCATTTTGTCTAAGTCCAGATTGACTCGGATCGTGCGTTCGCGCCGACCGCCAATTTGGACAGCGCCGACGCCATCAATGGTTTCTAAGCGTTTGCGAATCACGTTGTTCGCGTACTGATTGAGCTGTTGCAACGTTCGGTCACCGGTCAACGACAACCACATAATCGGGCTGGCACCCACCTCCACTTTTGCCACCACAGGGGGCTCTGCATCCAGTGGCAGTTGCCTTAGATTCTGATTAACCTTGGCTTGCACTTCGTTAAAAGCGATATCAATGTCTTTGGTGAGCTTAAACGTGATCACCACCGTGGAAACGCCAGGTGAGGACTCGGACTGGATGAAGTCGATCCCAGGCACACTGTTGACCGCACCTTCAACAATATTGGTAATGCTGGCATCAACGATCTCAGGGCTTGCCCCTGGCAAAACGGTCGTCACCGCGATCAGGGGGAACTCAATCTCTGGGAACCGATCCACCCCGATGCGCTGGTAACCGATCAATCCAAATAGCAGCATCACCGCTGAAATCATGTACGCCAATACATGGCGTTTGATGGATAACTCTGGCAATGTCATTGTGACGCTCCGTCCATTGGCGCAGAGCCCGCCTCGCGATCTTCAATCGCCAACGGCGCCTGGTCGGTTAAGAAACCCGCCCCACTCAGAACAACGGCTTCACCCGCACTCACCCCCGAGTGAATTTCGATCCATTCGGCGTGCCTTAGGCCCACTTCAACCACCCGCTCGATTGCAATCGACTGTTCTTGGTCGATGACATAGACCACCTCGCCTGCGGGACGCTTGACCACTGAGATTGGTGGTACCACCACCGCCTCGCGCTCGGCAAGCACGATCTCGCCCACCACTGAGCCCCCATCGCGCCAATCTCCCGGATTATCCAAGGTGACCACAACCTCCACCGCCCGCGAGCGCATACCCACCACCGGACGAACCTCAGTGATGGGCGCCTCAATTACTTCAGTGGGTGACTCAAGGGAATGGAGGCGCACCATTTGGCCGACTTTGACCTCTTTGGACAAGCGCTGAGGAACAGGCAAGATTGCCATCAGTGCATCGGCAGAGACCACATCAAATAAAGGCGTGCCCACCCCTGCAAAGTCCCCAGAACTGATATGCCGGGCCTCGATCTGGCCGGCCACTGGCGAGACAATCTCGCTGCGTTGCAAGTCCAGTTGGGCCGATGAAAGACGAGCTTGAGCGCTGGCCAATTGTGAACTCAGCGCTTCGGCTTGCGATTGCGCCTCTTCGAACTGATCCTTTGAGACCAACTCACCATCCACCAAACCCGACAACCGCTCCACCCGCGCTTGCTGATTTTTGGCCAGTGCTCGCAACTGTAAGACCTCACCCCGCGCAGCCTCCAACTGAGCCCGTTGGGAGTCCCCATCGAGCCTGGCAAGCACCTGCCCTGCTTCCACCACATCACCCGCTTCAGCCAATACTTCAATCACACGTCCCGATGTTTCTGATGCAATCATCGGCGCTGTATTGGCTTTCAGGCGACCGACGCTGCGCTCGAGCTGTGTCACCGTTTGGAGGGTTGCAACCGCTTGCGTCACCGAAGTGGCCGGACGCTCTGAGGGCGCATCAGACCCGCCGCTGCAGGCGACAACTAAGATCGCACTCGAAACCAAGGCAGCCAATGTATATCTAGGGTGCAGTGTCATTTGGATGTATCCCCATCTAAACCATTAAAAATCAAATCAATCACAGACTTGGTGTAATGCTGTGGTTGCTCGGCATAACTAAAATCAGGCAAATGCTTAAGCACTTTGCGATGCTGAAAGAAAAAGACGTTGGCCGATATCAGTGTTAAGGCCGCCACCGACGGATCAACCCGTGGATTTAAAAGGCCTTGCGATTGCGCCCCAGAGATAAAGTTAACCAAACGGGTGAAATTTCCCGACAATACATCTCTTACCAAATGCACCGTTTCGGCACTCTCCGACTTTTGTAACTCACGCAAGACCAGTTCCGTGACCAGCTCATTTGATAGGATGTGACCCATGTGCTGAGACTGGAAATCCGCCAGCCGCTCATCCAATGGTCCAGTTCTCTCCAATACCGTCTCTAGTGTTTGAGCAAAGTCTTGGGCGGCTGTTTCAATGACCGCCAGATACAATGCGCGCTTATTTTTGAAGTGATGAAAGACCGTGGATTTTGAAATCTCTGCTTTCGCGGCGATATCTGCAACGGATGCGCCGGCGTAGCCACGCTTGGCGAAGGTCGATGCGGCACAGGCCAACAGGCGCTCTCGCGCTGAGATACATGCGTCTGCGGGTTGTTCATGTACAGCCATTACTTTGCCTACCATTTTGTGCCTACCCATTGGGCTGACCGATCGGTCGGTCAGGCTTAGTTTACCGCCCTGCCGTGAACGAAATGCGACAAAACACCCCATCAGCGCTACAATGTTCTCCCATCACTTGCCAAGATCGACTGAGGAGAATGGACATGGGGATGCTGTCAGGTAAAAAGGCGCTGATTGTAGGCGTTGCCAGCCCAAGGTCAATTGCATGGGGCATTGCAGAGGCCATGCATGAACACGGCGCAGAACTGGCCTTCACGTATCAAAATGAAAAGTTGCTTTCGCGTGTTGAGACCATCGCCCAGCAAACGAAATCGAGTCTGATTTTCCCACTGGATGTCGCCGATGATGCCCAAATTACGGCGGTTGCTGCCGAACTGGGCAAACATTGGGATGGCCTAGATATCCTAGTCCATGCGGTGGGCTTTGCACCCCGTGAGCAACTCGAAGGCGAGTTTGTGGATGCCATAGACCGTGAGGGCTTCAAAATCGCTCACGATATCTCAGCCTATAGCTTTCCAGCGCTTGCCAAAGCCTTTCGACCCCACATGCAGGGACGCAAAGCAGCTCTTTTGACGTTGAGTTATCTCGGGGCAGTCCGCGCCATGCCAAGTTACAACGTGATGGGTCTAGCCAAAGCCTCACTTGAGGCTTCAGTGCGTTACCTCGCCCACGGATTGGGGCCAGAAGGCATCCGCGTCAATGCCATATCTGCTGGACCAATCAAGACCCTCGCAGCCGCTGGGATTCCGAAGTTTCGGTCCATGCTAGACCATGTTGAAAGCACGGCTCCACTGCGTCGCAGCATCAACATCCAAGAAGTTGGCCAAACGGCTGCTTTTTTGTGCTCGGATCTGGCCAGTGGCATCACAGGGGAAATCACCCACGTTGACGCAGGCTACAACATCGTGGGTATGGCGGGTCTCGAGTAGGAAGGCTTCATCGGGTGTCTGCCACCGCATTGGTGGCAGACACCGAATCAACGAATCAAAATGTATCGAGGCGTCTGTTAAAGACGGTCTTCGACCACACTGATCTCGGTGTTCTCTCTCAGCCACTCCATCAATGCGTTGATTTCATAACCAATCTGTGAGAACAAGATTTGTTGGCGCATCATATCGCGCGCCTGGTCTGTGGCCTGCGTTGGATCGCCCGGTGTCACACTCTCAAGCTCAACCACAGCAAACCCCGAACTGGTGGGCAAGACCGACAAGCTGGTTGCGCCTTCTGTGGGTGCGGGCAAACGGAACAAATCACGACTGAAGTCAGGACCATATTCGAAGTCATTCCGACCGATCGTTTGACTTTCCGAGAACAATTCAACGTCCTCAGCTTGGGCTTGGTCAGATGTGACGTCTTCTAAGAAAGATTCAGCCGCTTGCTGTGCGGCCTCATTTAGAGCCGTTTGCCGCAATTGCGCCTCAATGGCCCCTGCGACGTCCTCAAGGGGGATGGGCTGCTGGTCTGTGTATTCATTTAAGATCACCACCACCATATGATTCTGATCAATCTCAATCGGATCAGACGCGGCATTATCCAACAACACACGATCAGAGAAAGCGGCCTGGATCACAGCAGGCTCAGCAGCTATGCCCTCCCCACCAGAGCGTCCAAATGGCTCGGTCACCTGAATGTCCAGCCCCAATTCGGCGGATACAGGATCCAGCGTGGTGTCATCGGCGAAGACCAAATCCACCAATCTTTCTGACAGCTCGATATAGAGCGTTTCACTTTCCTGCTCGATGTATTCGGCTTCGATTTGGTCACGCGCCTCTTCAAATGACAAGCCCTCGGGTGGGCGGATCTCATCGAGCCTGATGATGTGCCAGCCAAAACGGGTTTTGACTGGAGCGGACAAATCGTTTGGATTATTTAAGTCATATAAGGCCTGTTCGAAGCCTGCGATCATCTGGCCCGGCTCAATCCATCCCAAGTCCCCACCCTCTTGAGCAGAAATGGGGTCTGCCGAATAAGTCTCAGCCAGCGTGGCAAAATCCTCGCCCTCATTGAGTTGAGACACCAAGGTCTCAGCCAACGCCTGAGTGGCCGCATCGTCTCTTTCATCGGTGACTTCCAGCAAAATGTGTGACGCACGACGAAGCTCAGGCGACAAAAATCTGGCTTGAGCGGCTTCATAGCGTTGTCTTAGTTCAGTTTCGCTGAGCGCCAAGCCCTCGGTGAGGTCATCTGCCTTGAGCTCCACATAGCGCAAGCTCACCAGCTCAGGCGTCATATATTGCGACTGGTTTTCGTTGTAAAACGCTTCAACTTCAGCTGGCTCAATGGCCACTTGCTCGGCATAGTCTTCTCGAGGAAATTCGGCCACCCGAATGGCCCGCTGCTCATCTCGAACCGCGAGCATACGATCAATCTCTTTTTCTGTCACCAAAGCAGAACCAGAGATGGCGGTGGGGACAGTGCGGGTCAATAGATCTTGTCGGACTTCTTGCTCGAAGCCACGGGCGGTTAAGCCACTGGCCGCCAACGCTTGACGATACGCTTCTGGGCTGAACTGATTGCCAATCTGGAAGGCTTCAATTTCTCGAATCAAATCTAAGAGTGCTTGGTCACTCACAGCCAAGCCCACAGCCAAAGCGTGCTGGCGAAGCAGCGCCTGATCAATCATCTCTTCGAGAAATTCACGCCGCGCGGTGGGCTGATTGGTCGCAATCTCATCGTATTGGTCACCTTGCTGCTGGCGCAATTGCGCACGATAGCGTGCAAAGTCCGCCTGAAAGTCATTGACCGTGATTTCTTCCTCTCCCACAACAGCCACCGCATCCTGAGGAACGGTGTTGATGTAGCTCTCGACCCCAAAAAAGAGGAAGGGAACCGCGAGAAGACCCAGAATGATAAAGGCGACGACACCTGTCACCCGATCTCGAATTGCCTGCAGCATGTTGTTTACCGAATCCTTGAATGCATCAGTGAATGGACGTGCCCCTCAAAAAAACTGGGCGCCACATGGGCGCCCGGAGTTCTTAAATGGCGGAGTGGACGGGACTCGAACCCGCGACCTCTGCCGTGACAGGGCAGCGCTCTAACCAACTGAGCTACCAATCCAAACTGCTTGGAAAA
>JAGYMV010000229.1 GCA_018400355.1 Wenzhouxiangella sp. | reverse complement strand
TCCTCCACACACCCGATCGCAAAATTGAGCCCCAGGGCCAAGGCATCTTCCATCTGCTCGCTGAGCATCAACGCTTGGGCAGCAATCCGCTGGGGGTTGCCGGTGGTGGCGGCCTCGTGGATTAAATAGGGCAACAGCATTTGGGTAGACGGGTCATAGGCCAAGAAGCGAAGCGCGGTGGCCAACACGGTCCGCGAGAAAGTGAGCTCAGTGGCCTCGCCCAATCGGGGGTGGGTGACCTGAATCCTCGGTCCCTCGGTCCAGCTGTCGTATTCGTTTTTGAGCTCTGTAAACGCATCGGGCAGATTGGGGAAGGCGTCTTGGCACGCCGAATCCTCACCACACGCGGTGATCAAACGCTCGAGCGCTTGATCGAGGGAGGGGCCGTGCTCGGCGCCCAAGGCCAGGCGCATGGGCACGACTCCATCTAAGATGGCCGACCGGACGCGGTTGGGGTAATTTTTAAGATAGACCTGCGCCAAGCGCGTGCCGTAAGAACCGCCGATGAGGTTGATGTGTTCAAAGCCCAAGTGGGCACGGAGCTGGTCAATGTCTCGGGCCGCATCGGTGCTGGTGTAGAAGCGCACATCGGCATCCCACTGATCTCGGCAGGCATTGATTTGTTCAATGGCCGCCTCGGGGTCGGGTTCTAGCCAGCCGTCAGCCTCATCATCGAAGCGGCAGTTGAGGGCGTTGGAGCCACCGGTGCCCCGCTGATCCAGAAAAATGAGGTCTCGGTTGCGGTGAATGTCTCGCAAGGCTCGGCGCATCATCGGTGCCACATCGCGGGCACTCTGACCGGGTCCGCCAGCCAAGAAAAAGACGGGGTCTTCCAAGGCACTGCCGCCACGCGCGGGCAGCACAGCGAACGACAGCTCAAGCACACGATCGGCCTGATCCACTAGTTGGTTGGGGTTTTCGGGAACGCTTAAGGTGCCACACAAAGCCTCGGTGGTGGCCCGGCCTTGCGCGGCGCTCAACTCACAAACAGACAAATGATCATAGCGCTCAGCGGCTTGAAGACCCGCGGCGTTCCCAGCGATGAGCACCGCGAGAATCGCGTGGCTGTAATACTGTCGGAATAAATGTGACAAGGTTTCGCCTCTTGTTGATGCGTTTTGTTGGACAATGGGTGTATTGTGCACGTGTCCCAGTTAAAAGACCAATAGGCCAATTGTCATGCTCGCCCTCGAAGTCAAAAACTTACAAAAAACCTACCAAAATGGCGTGGTCGCCTTAAAAGGCATCGACTTAGAAGTCACCGAGGGTGATTTTTTTGCCCTCCTCGGCCCCAATGGCGCTGGAAAATCCACGCTGATTGGCATCATCAGCTCTTTGGTCAATGCCAGCCAAGGCGAGAGCAAAGTCTTTGGCATCAGCGTCCAAAAAGACCGATCGCGGGCCATGGCGGAAATTGGTCTGGTTCCACAAGAGGTCAATTTCAATCAGTTCGAAAAACCGTTCGACATCATCGTCAATCAAGGCGGTTATTACGGCGTGCCCCGAGCGGTGGCCAGAGAAAGGGCTGAGTACTATTTAAAAAAGCTCGAGCTATGGGATAAGGCATTTACCATGTCACGCTCGCTTTCAGGTGGCATGAAGCGCCGTTTGTTGATTGCTAGAGCTATGGTGCATGAGCCCAGGCTCTTGATCTTGGATGAGCCCACCGCTGGGGTGGACATTGAGAT
>JAGYMV010000228.1 GCA_018400355.1 Wenzhouxiangella sp. | reverse complement strand
CGTGGTGGTGTCTGTCGATTGCCTGGCCGCCCGGGCGATGCGCAACAAGCGCTCGCGGTTTCGATCTGTCAAGTCAGGCTGGGACAGCATCAACTCAGTGGCGCCTGCAATCACCGCCAAAGGCGTTCGCAACTCGTGCGAGACATCGGCATTGAATGCCTGATCACGCTCGATCAATTCATGTTGTCTGGCGGCATAATCGTCCAAGGCCGCGGCCAGTTGACCCACTTCATCATCTGGAAAGTGCTTTTGTAGGTTCACCGAAGCATCGTGCTCATCCAAGGCTTCCAGTCGCTTGGCCAGCGCAGTCACAGGCGCCAACACACGCCCCGATGACCAGATGCCCAAGGCCAGTGAAAGGGCTGAGAAAAAGACCACCACCGCAATCAAGGCCATGATCAATCGACGGGAAAGCTCGCGGTTGTCGGACACATCGTAAGTCAGAAAAACCCAAAAATCGTCTTCCTTTCGAATGATGGCCTTGTAATGGGCTTGTTCGGTTTTGACTTCATGGATACCAGATGGCAACGCCCGAAAGGGGGCGGGCACAATGTCTGCCCGATCGGGGCGGGTGACATAGCCTTGGATGCGCGTGTAAAAAGGCTCAACCAGGGTGGGGTCTTCTCTGAGATCCAGGATGTATTGATCCACCTCATCGGCCAAGGTTTGGGTGATCAGCGCATCTTCTAGAAAGTTTTGCAAAAACAGCACAGCGATGGCGAACAAGGCACTCAACAAAGTACCAAAAACCAAAAACGACAGAATCAGTCGACTTCTAAGACGACGCCGGTATTTCATCCGATACTTCATCTGGCGCCACCAAGCTGTAGCCAATGCCATGGCGGGTTTGAATCATGGCTTGATCAAACGGCTTGTCAATGGCCACTCGAAGTGAGTGGATGTGAACACGCAAACTATCAGAGTCAGGCAACTCTTCACCCCAGACGTGGTGCTCTAACTCGCGGCGGGTCACCACCGCAGGTGAAGCGGCCATCAACTTCTCTAAAAGTTTTAGGCCAATGGGATTTAAGTCAATGCGCTGGCCTTGGCGGCTCACACGGTAGGTCTCTAGGTTGTATTCCAAATCACCCACATTGAGCACCGTGGGCTTGATGCGCTGCCCGCGTCTGGCCAGCACTTCGATGCGCGCCTCCACTTCCTTAAGCTCGAATGGCTTGACCAGATAATCGTCTGCCCCGGATTCGAACCCAGCCAATTTGTCTTCGAGCTGGTCGCGGGCGGTCAGCATCAAAATCGGTGTTTCAATTTTGGCTTCTTGGCGCAACTGGCGACTGACCTCCAGTCCATCCATGCCGGGCAGCGACAGATCGAGCACCAGTGCATCAAACGTGTGGGTGGTGGCGAGGTTTAAGCCCGTCACGCCATCGTAGGCATAATCGACCTCATGCCCACGGTCTGAGAGAAAATCCCCCAGATTGGCGGCGATGTCGCGGTTGTCTTCTATGATGAGTATGCGCATGGCTTGATTCTACAAAAAAATAGCCCGGGCAAATCGCTTGCCCGGGCTCACAGTGCCCTGTCCATCGGCGTCGACATTGGAGTCTGACCAAAGAATGAAGAAACCTTTAGACCTTGACCAACTGTAGAATACGACCCTGTGGGTTAACAGATGGTTAAAAAGCCCAGAAAAATCAGACTGTTGGTCTAAAACAGCAGCAAAAACCCAAAA
>JAGYMV010000227.1 GCA_018400355.1 Wenzhouxiangella sp. | reverse complement strand
CACTCGACGACACCGCATAGCGTCACCATGATCTGGTTCACCGTCACTCAACATGAGCCAGGCCAAAATACCCACCAACAAACCCGGCCTTTTCCTGCGCTACCTCATTTTTAGGGTATGATCAAATCCAAATTGTAAATATCAGTTTTAATTCTTGTCAGGTAATAGAGCTTCGATGCCTGTCTTGCTGAGATCGCTCAGGTTTTATGGAATGAAGCGCCAACTGGCGATTGGCCACCACACAAGAAAGAGGGAATGGACATGGCTCGACGGCCGCTTTATGTCACAGGCTTGCCCCGCGCGGGTTCTACCTTGTTGTGCCAGCTCCTCGATCTCCATCCCGACATTGAAAGCGCCGGCCTAAGCTCTCCGCTGTGTGGCATTTTTCTCAAACTTCGAGCGCAGTGGTCAGACAACGAATTTTTACTCGCCAGTCTAGATGTGGATTTCGATCAACACTACGCCCGTCTAGAACGCGCCTGGGCAGGGTTCATGCAAGGCTATTGGGGCGAGGGGCAAGCACCTTGGGTGGTGGACAAACACCGCGCCTGGCTCTCACAAATCGAGACCGTGGCCTCTTTTGATCCTGACTTTCGAATGCTGGTGTGTGTCAGAGAACCCACCCAAATATTGGGCTCGATTGAAGCCCAACACGCGCGCACGCCACTGCTCGATTTCCCCGACCACTTGGCCCATCTATCCCGCTTGGAACGCGCGGATCGATTGTTTGCCCCAGAAGGTGTGGTGGGCGGTCCGTTGAGGTCGATTGAAGCCCTATCCGATGTCCCTGTCTCATTGCAGTCCCATCTCTATTACGTGGTGTTTGAGCATTTGATGGAAGACCCAGTCTCTGTCATGGCCGAGATCCACCAATGGCTGGGTTTGGCACCAGCGCCATTCGATCCCAACGCGCTCCCCATCAAGCCCCATGAGAGCGACAGCCACTACCGCTTTAAATACCCACACCAGACCCATGGGCGCATCGACCCACCCAAGCCCCATGACATATCTCACCGCATCCAACAACAATTGCACAGCCACTTCCCATCCTTTTATCAAACCTTTTATCCCGGCTTTGTGCCGGCCAAGGACCCCGTATGAGCTGCTCCAACACCACACCCAATCCCCCAATCTTGACGCCCAAACGCTTGGCCGTTGCCATGGCCTTGGCGATGGGAAGTCCCTTGGTCATGTCATTGACCATGTCATCGGCCATGGCCGCTCCAGTGGCTTGTGATGTCACCGAAGAACACGACGATGGCTTTGGGATCAAACCCAATACCTTGAGTTGGGCGATTCAAACGGCGAACAACGGCTCGGTGGCCTTGGGTTCTCATCCTGGGGGTGGCTGCATCGACAATGTCATTACCCTAAAAACCGATGTCATGCTGGAGCGGGTCATGCTTCGGTTCATTAACTCAGACATCACCATCCAAAGTCAGATCACCGATCCACCCACACGACACATCATCAGTGGCAACAATCAATTTCGGCCGTTGTTTGTGAAATCGGGCCAAGTGCTCATCAAAAACATCGGCATTGTCGCGGGGCGAGCACGCGGGGGTGGTTCGGAAGCCGGCGGTGGGGGTGCAGGCTTGGGTGGGGGGTTGTTTGTCTACAGCGGGCAGGTGACCTTAGAAGACGTGGTATTCGATGGCAACCGCGCCATCGGCGGGGCGGGCGGTGCTTCATCG
>JAGYMV010000226.1 GCA_018400355.1 Wenzhouxiangella sp. | reverse complement strand
CGCTCTTGCTCGTTCTCAATTTCCAGCGATTGCATCTCTTTTAAGAGATAAGGGTGACAACGAATCGCCCCTTGTCCAAAAATGATCATGGACCGGGTCAAAATGTTGGCGCCTTCGACGGTGATGGAAACGGGTAGGGCTTGGTAGCCCATCGACAAATAGTTGTTGGGTCCCTCCACCACAGCCTTGCCACCAT
The DNA here is from genome assembly GCA_018400355.1 of Wenzhouxiangella sp. Taxonomy (GTDB): domain Bacteria; phylum Pseudomonadota; class Gammaproteobacteria; order Xanthomonadales; family Wenzhouxiangellaceae; genus Wenzhouxiangella. Next base: position 1,499 of record JAGYMV010000226.1, on the reverse strand, counting down.
GCACATCCATCGCATCATTGATGACACGGCGGTTGGCCTCGGTGAGATAGGCCTTGAGGATGGCAGACAACACCACTGGCTTATCACCACGGTCAAGCGCAGAAAGCGTCAACTGGTGAGCGGCCTCCATTCGGTAGGCCTCAGCACCGATGCGGGCCAAGGGCTCTTCGATGCCCTCAAAGTGTCCGATGGGCTGTTTGAATTGATAGCGAATTCGCGCATACGCGCCAGTCAACAGGCTGGCCATCTTGCCCCCAGCCACACCTTGAGCCGGCAAAGAAATCGCGCGCCCTGCGGCCAGACAATGCATCAGCATGCGCCAGCCTTGTCCAATTCTGTCTTGACCGCCAATGATCCAATCCATGGGGATGAAGACATCTTTGCCTGAGGTCGTCCCATTCATAAACACCGACCCACCGGGCAGATGGCGGTTGCCAATCACGACACCGGGTGTTTGGGTGGGAATCAAGGCACAAGTGATGCCCAGGTGTTCTTGATCACCCAAGAGGTGATCGGGGTCTCTGGTCTTAAACGCAAGACCCAAAACGGTGGCGATCGGTGCCAAGGTGATGTAGCGCTTGTCCCAGCTCACGCGAAGGCCCAAGACCTCTTCGCCATTGATGACTTGTTTGCACACCACGCCCTCATCTGGCATGGAAGCCGCATCAGAACCTGCCATGGGTGAGGTGAGGGCAAAGCAGGGAATTTCCTCACCAATGGCGAGCTTGGGCAAGTAGTGGTCTTTTTGGGCCTGTGTGCCAAAGTGCATCAGAAGCTCACCCGGGCCCAGAGAGTTTGGAACCATGACAGAGACGGCGGCCGTCAATGAGCGGGTTGAAATTTTGGTGACCACCGCCGCATTGCCTTGGGCGCTAAAGCCCAATCCACCATATTCTTTGGGGATGATCATGCTCAAGAAACGTTCTTTCTTGATGAATGCCCAAACATGGGGTGGTAAGTCTTTTAACTCGCGGTTGATTTGCCAGTCATCGAGCATGTCGCACAGCTCTTCTACTGGGCCATCCACGAAAGCACGCTCTTCTTCGCTGATGGCAGGTGCGGGCAGGTCATATAGGGTTTTCCAGTTCGGCTTGCCGCTAAAGAGCTCGGCATCCCACCAGACCGTCCCGGCATCGAGTGCTTCTTTTTCGGTGTCCGACATGGCGGGCAACACACTTTGAAACCAGCCAAACAAGGGTTTTGAGATCAGGTTTCGTCTCACCGGTGTCAGGCTTAAAAAGGCCAAAACCAGAGTGGTCAAAGCATACAGTGCCACCACGCCCGCACCAGCGCCGATAAAGTAGGTGCCGGCAAGGCCCGCGCCGATGATTGCAGTGGCCAGCCAAAGTGGTGCCCTAGAAAACGCCAAAGCGCCCAAGGCAATAAACAAGCCCAAGATAAGTGAAACAGTCATGATGAAATGTCCTCTGTGGGTCGTGATGATGTCATTGAAGGTGTTTTCCCACGGATGCCAGCGGCAGCAAAAGCCACCAAGGAAG
>JAGYMV010000225.1 GCA_018400355.1 Wenzhouxiangella sp. | reverse complement strand
TCGCGGTTAATGGACTGGACGGCAATGGTTCCAAACACCATTTGCACTTCAAACAAGCGCACGCTGCTGCCTGCCACCACAGTCGCCGGATCAATGGGCTTATCGAATGAGAAGCTCCATGGGGCGACGGTACTGAAACCATCGATTGCACCCAAGGCCACGGACGGATCACCAAAGTCGGTTGGATCAGCCACTGGTGGATTGAGTGTTAAGTCACCCGAACCAGACAACAGTAGGTTGGTCGGAAATGGCAACACACCACCAGATGGATCGAACTGCGCTGTGATCACGGCAGTGGCGGGATCACCACCAGGATTGGTGGCGGGTGTTTGTGGAACGGCACGGTCAACGCTTGAACTGCCACCACAGGCAGCCAAGACAAACACCGATACCAAAGACCCTAGTAAAAGGCGTAACTTCATCAGATTTTCTCCCCGAAGCTTTAGGTTTTATAGTTTGGGCTTCTAACAGAACTTAAAAAAGTGCCTTCTGCCGGCCGCTGCCCTATGATATGAACATTGCGTTAAATTTTGCAAGCAACATCGACTGAGATAGACTCCCTAACATCATGTTGCAATCTCCGACCTTAACACACCTGATGCTGGCTCTGGGGCCCCTGTCTGCGCTGGCCTTGGGCGGTCTATTGATCGGCCTTGATGTCCTGCCTTGGGCGGCGGCTGTGGCCGCCTCAGTCACTTTATGGTGCGCGCTGTGGTGGCTGACCGAGCCCGTGCCCATCCCTGTGACCTCGCTGTTGCCCATGGCGATCTTCCCCTTGGTGGGGGTTTTAACACCCGTTGAAGTCGCTCAAAGTTATGGTAGCCCATTGATTTTATTGCTTTTAGGGGGATTTATGCTGTCCGGGGCACTGGCCAAATCCGGTGCCCACCGACGCTTGGCCATGATGATGATCCGCATCAGCGCCCGCTTGGGCCAACGTGGCTTGGTACTGGGCTTTATGTTGGCAGCCGCCACCTTATCGATGTGGATTTCCAACACCGCCACCACCTTAATGCTTCTGCCAGTGGCACTGGCGGTCTTGGAAAATGATCGGCTCAAGCCCTTAACCGTTCCCCTTTTATTAGGAACAGCTTATGCAGCGAGCTTGGGCGGCACCGGCACCCCGATTGGCACCCCACCGAATCTCATCTATATGCAGGTCTCCGAGGCGCAGTTTGGTGTGCAAACGAGTTTCCCTCTGTGGATGAGTTTCGGTTTGCCTGTGGTGGTGTTGTTTTTACCGGTGATGTTTTTCTGGCTCACCCGCCACATCCGATCGGCCCCTTTGCCCGCCTTGGATGCGCCTGGCGCCTGGCGACCAGCGGAAGTCCGTGTGATGGTGGTTTTTGGATTGACGGCATTGGCCTGGATCACGCGCGCCGCACCTTTTGGTGGCTGGCAGAGCTGGCTCGGGTTGGAATCGGCCAACGATGCCTCGGTGGCTTTGTTGGCCGTGGTGGTGCTGTGCATGATCCCCAGCGGCGATAAGGAAAAGCCCGATCGCTTATTGGACTGGCCAACCATTCAACAGATTCCTTGGGGTGTGCTGATTTTATTTGCCGGCGGGATCACCATCGCACGGGCGTTTATCGAAACAGGCTTGAGCGATGCCCTAGCAGAACAACTCACGGTGCTCTCTGTCCTCCCCACATGGATGATGATTTTGATGCTGTGTCTGGGCGTGACTTTCTTAACAGAGGT
>JAGYMV010000224.1 GCA_018400355.1 Wenzhouxiangella sp. | reverse complement strand
CCCCCGACAGTTCTAGATTTTGGCCGATGGAGTCTTGGACCATTGGCACCAGCCCACCGAGCTTCGACAAGCAATTTGTGCGGGATTATTTGGAGACATTGGACTGGAACAAAACAGCACCCGGCCCACGCCTGCCGGTGGATGTCATTGCACAGACCAAAGCGCGTTATCTCGAGGCCGCCGATCGTCTCTTGCCCCAGAGCTAAAGACTTCAAGGTAGAATACAGACCATGAGTGAGACCAACCCCAATTCGCATCGAGACGTCAGTCAAGAACAGATTCCGGCCAACACCGAGCGGGTCTATCAGGTCAAAAAAAGCGACCTGCCCTTGAGCTGCCCCACGCCTGAGATGGTGTTGTGGAATGCCCACCCCAGGGTGTATCTCCCCATCGAAAAAACCGGGCAAGCGCTGTGTCCCTACTGCGGTGCCCAGTTCGAGCTGATCGAAGACTGATCCCTTTCCCATGACCCAAGTCTCTCAGCGCATCACCCAACTGAGCGCTGTCTTGTTGGTGTTGACCCTAGGCCTTGGCCTGGTGGTCCCCAAAATCGCAGGCTTTGGGTTTTTGGCACTGTCTTTGACCGCCATTGTTTGGCTCACATGGAACCGGGCGTGGTTCGATGGCCAACTCATCGCCTTAGAACGGCTGTTTGTGGTGTTCTTGTTTTTGTTTGTGCTCATCTGGGTTGTGGCTTGGTGGGGCCATGGCTTAAGTCAAGCAGGCTTCGACGGCATCGGCCGGGTCTTGCGATTGGCGCTGATCATTCCCTTGTTTTTGTTTGTTCGCAGAGTCGATGGTCTCGACCGCGCTTGGTGGCTGGGCTTGGTTGTGGGTGGCTGTGTCGCTGGTGGCTTTGCTTGGTGGTTTTTTATCACCGGCCAAACCGCCACCTTTGAATCGCGGGTCGAGGGCGCCACCAACCCGATTTATTTTGGGGGGATCAGCTTGGCCATTGCGGTGATGCTGCTGGCCAAACTCTCCGATCATGACCAATCGCGGGCTTCTCGTGGCTGGGTGCTGATCGCCATTGGGTTGGCGTTTTGTGCCTCGCTGTTGAGTGGTTCCAGAGGCGCTTGGTTGGCGTTGATTCCGATGATGGGCTTGTATGTGCTGACCTTGGGCCGTCGCCAACCGCCCCGCTGGCGGTACGGCTTGCCGGTGATTGCGGGCCTTTTGGCGGTGTTGGTGCTGATCAGTCCACAAGTGCCGACCAGTGCGCGAATGATGGAAGGGTTTTATGAACTCAGCCAATTGAGCCAAGGTGAAATGACCGATGGCGCCTTGGGACGGCGTTGGTCTATGTGGTCACTCGCCTTCGCGTCCATGCCAGGCCATTGGCTCACCGGCATTGGCCCGGGCGAGTTTGCTCTTGCTTTACAACAAGCCATTGAAAGCGGTCAGGCCAGTGATCTGATGGCCGAATACACCCACCCCCACAGCCAATACCTATCCACGCTCACCGATGCGGGCATTTTTTTATTGCTGGTCTTCGTGTTGCTCTTGGCCACCGCCGCCAGACGTTTTTACCGGCTCTGGTCGAGCGGTCTGCAACGAACCCGCGAACTGGGGTGGGCGGGGCTCAGTGCGGTGGTCTTGCTCGCTGTCATGGCCTTATCAGAATCCATTTTTGAAAGAAATGCCGGGGTGGTGTGGTTTGGCTTACTCACCGCAGTTTGGAAAATTACCTTGGTGCAGCTGCCC
>JAGYMV010000223.1 GCA_018400355.1 Wenzhouxiangella sp. | reverse complement strand
TTGGGCATCCCAATGGTTCGCCCGAAAATCACCGCCAAACTCATCTGTCCCATCCCCGATGAGGCCTATATTCCAGTCGAGTATGAAAAAAGCCTCGATTATCTGACCAATCCAGAGCGCCACAAGCCCTGGCACCCCAAAGACCCCCAGCAGTTGGCCTTGGACCTTCAAAGCAAAGCATGGGACGTCATGGAAGACCGGGGTTATTTGCGGTCGGTGTCGCAGGCGGGTTACCGATACTACCTAGAACACCACCAATGGCCGCAACCGGCGCGGCGAGCGCTGGGTCTGGTCCAAGGCCATTGGCCAACTCAAGATCTGGACTAGGCCTTCGAAAACGTATTGACCAACACCACCCCCACCACAATCAATACCAAGCCCAAGATCGCCTGCCAAGGCAGGGCTTGTTTAAACACAAAATAGCTAAACGTCGCCACCAAAAACACCCCCAACCCCGCCCAACTGGCATACACAATGGCAATGGGGATGTCTTTTAAGGCAAAGGTCAGACAATAAAAAGCCAGCGAATAAGCCACGACCAAACCCGCAGTGGGCCAGAGCCGGGTGAAGTTTTGGGTGATGGGCAACAACAAGGTGCCGATCACCTCCAACACCACCGCCATGCCCAAGAACAGATAGCTCATCTCTCGCTCACTCCAGATTCATTGTTTTATCAGCTCAGGCCAGCTTTCATCAAATCCCACCAACCATCCTCGCCTCAAATTCAATTTGTAGAATATCCTAGGTGATGGGGTGAGAAACCCGCAATGATGCCTATTACAAGGCCACTCAGTGCAGCATGGATACCAGATGCATGACCTCAAGCAAGAATGTGTATACAATTGTGAATTCATACACATTTCAGTGAGCCATGAGGTAATCTCGATCATGAGAACCAATATCGATATCGATGACGATTTGATGGAGCAAGCCATGAAAGCCACCAAGCTAAAGACCAAAAAAGAAACGGTCGAGATGGGCCTAAAAACATTGGTGATGTTGCAACAACAAGCCGAAATCCGGCAATTTCGGGGCAAGCTGGCTTGGACGGGCAACCTAGATGAGCTGAGATCACGCTAATGATCTTGGTGGATTCTAGTATTTGGATCGACCACTTCAATGGTCATGACACATCCGAAACAGATTCTCTGGACCGAATGCTTGGCAACTATCCGGTGGCGATCGGTGATTTGATCCTCACAGAGGTCTTGCAAGGATTCAAAAATGATGAAGACCATGACACCGCACGTCGACTGTTTGGAACTCTTAGCGTTTTTGAAATGCTGGGGGAGCGCTTGGCTTATGAGGGTGCTCGCAATTTTCGATTTCTAAGAAAAAAAGGAATCACCATCAGAAAAATAAACGATGTCATCATCGCGACTTTCTGTATAGACCGTGGGCTGCCACTCCTTTTCTCCGATAAAGACTTCAACCCCTTTGTGACTCATTTGGGACTGATAAGAGGCTAAGTCATGATGAGCACAATGGGCCACTAAGACTGGCCATAACGTATGGCGAGTTTGGCGACCTCATCGGCAATAATCCCCCGAAAATGATCAGGCCCGATCACTTCAACCCCATCGCCAAAGCCCATCACCCACCAGCGAAGTTGCTGCGAGTCTTTTAAGGTCGCTTTGATTTCGATGCGGCCATCATCGAGCGTTTTGGCTTGTTGGGTCTCATTGATCGGGGTCTCGAGTAAGTGTTGTCCTACATAAGCATCGAAGTGC
>JAGYMV010000222.1 GCA_018400355.1 Wenzhouxiangella sp. | reverse complement strand
TGCCGATGGTTCCTTTGAGTTTGCAAAGACAGATTATCTGTCCTCTCGCGGTTATCAGATCTGGGCTGAGGCCACCAACCATCTGTGCTCGATTGACAAAGGCTTTGGCCAAATCGAGACCAGCAACATCACCGATGTGGCCATCACCTGTGCCCCGAAACCAAGCACTTGGGAAGCGGCTTTTTGTGTGGATTCTGCTTCTGGTTTCCAAGCCGCTTTGACTCAATCCAAGCTCAATGGGGCTGATACCCACATCAAGCTGGTTAAGGGCAACTATCTAGGCAGCTTCTGGTTAGAGAGTGGCGAGACGGATGCCCTGATCATCGAGGGCGGCTTCGATGCGGGTTGTGAAACCCAAGATCCCAGGCCAGATGAAACCATCCTAAGCGGACAGGATCTTTTGCGTGTTTTAAGTGTTCGATCGGATGGCGATGTCACCATCAAGTCATTGACCATTCAAGATGGATCTTCCAAATCTTACCGGGCCAAGGATGATGGTCAATTCGTCGAAAACTTTGCAGGCATCGGTGGCGGGCTGCGTGTAGAGGTTTTTGGTAGCAACGAGCTCAACATCGAATCTGTGATCGTTCAAGACAACATCTCTATGACGGATGGCGCAGGGGCCAATTTGTTGCTACAAGATGGAGTGATGACCATTGCCAACAGTGTGTTTCAGAATAATTTGGCGTGTCCACAGTGCCCCATTAGGCTAGAAGTGACGACCGACAGTGGCGTGGTGGAAACTGGCTTTGGCCCCAGCGGTGGGGCGATGTGGTTCAATGTCTTGGCAGGTCGAGTGGATTTGATCAACAACACCATTTATGCGAATACCTCGAACACAGGATTTGGGGGTGGGGTCCGGATGTCCATGAACGCCACTGGCAATGAGAGCTACGCTCGACTTTTTAATAATCTCTTCTATGACAACGTCGCAGGTGATGAAGGCAGTGACATTTGGATGCAATACGATGTGGGCAGTGACTTCGTGCCTCAAAATCAACCAGTGCTAGAAAACAACCGCTTTGACTCCCGTCAGCCTGAGGGGGCGTATGCTGACTTTGACTTTGATTTTAATTACAGCGAAGATCCCGGCTTGGTTGATCCTGAGGCAGGCGACCTCAGCCTAAAACCAGACTCGCCTTTGGTCGATGGCGGTTTGGATGAATCTGATGGTGGTGATGCCGAAGCATTGAGTTTGAGATCCACGGTGGCCGCTGGGCAGCAATTTTCTGGTCATAAACGATCAAACAGTGGCACTTTGCCGGCTGACATCAAGTTGCCTGCACTGGATATTCTGGGGCGGCCGAGAGTGGCAGGCCGATCGGTGGATGTCGGGGCATTTGAAGTGCAAGAGACAATCTTCCAAGATCGTTTTGAGGTGCGTGATCCATAAGAAGACTGGGAAGAGGAAGCAGACGGCTCACGCTACGGGGCCTTCATTCAAGTGAATTCATCATTCATCAACCGTCTCCATATCCCGGACCACCCACTGACTCGGCACAGTGATGCGATACCTCGGGTGTATTTTTCCATTCGCCACCAGTTGTCGATCCCCGTGTCCAAACTTCAGTCCGGTTTGATCTAGGTGCTTGAGCCAAGCGTGTCCATGGCGATCGGCAAACACAAAAAATAAGCGAATGACTTTAACCCGCTTGCAGTCTCTGAGAAGGCGGGTCAGTTTGCGTGGACTGAGATTGACGAGCCCTTGAAACACCAAATCGAGCTGCTCAAAGCCT
>JAGYMV010000221.1 GCA_018400355.1 Wenzhouxiangella sp. | reverse complement strand
GACAATGAGCCCCCTTCTCTGACGCGGTTGCGAATCTTATCAACGGTTGTTTTGACCCGCTCGTTGTCGGTCAGTTCCACCAAGATCCCCAGCGAGCGATCCAATGGGAGCCCAGCGCCCAACAGCGTGGACAATTGCTGGGTGATGTCGCCAATGTCTCTTTGGCTCAAGCCCTTCTTACCTTTAAACAAGGTATCGAGCCGCAGGCCTTTGCCCGCCTCTCTGGCAGAGATCGGAATGGAGCCTTCTTCTTGGATGCGGGCAATCACCAACGCCTCACTGGGCGCTTCCATCTCACCGGTGATGGTTTCGCCTGTGGGACTCACTGCTTTGTATTCAAAGATGGGCATGGGTGTTCAACCGCGCTCGAAGCCTTAGGCTTCCTGAGTCACGCGCAAGACCTCTTCAGCCGAGGTCTCGCCCTGGAGTGCTTTGATCAGACCGTCTTGATACATGGTCCGCATCCCTTCTTTGATGGCCTGCCGCTCGATCTCCCCTGAGGTCGCTTGGCGCATCACCATGCGCCGAATCTCATCGGTCATGATCAACACCTCATGAATGCCGGTTCGGCCCTTGTAACCAGTTGGAATCGCCTCAGAACTGCCTGGGCGATACAAACGAATCGGCCGCTCATCGGTGAGGCGATCCAGCCCCAACTCCTCGACCATCTCGGGCAAGACTTCATAAGCCTCACGCGTTAGGGGGTCGAGGCGTCGGACCAAACGCTGCGCCATGATGGCATTCACCGTAGAGGTCAACAGATAATCATCCACCCCCATATCGAGCATTCGTGTCACGCCACCGGCCGCGTCATTGGTGTGCAAGGTCGAGAGCACCAAGTGACCGGTGAGCGCCGATTGAATCGCGATCTTGGCGGTCTCTAAATCCCGCATCTCACCGATCATGATCACATCGGGGTCTTGTCGGACAATCGAACGCAGCGCACCGGCAAAGTCGAGGCCAATGGAGGGCTTGGCCTGAATCTGGTTGATGCCCTCGATTTGGTATTCGATTGGGTCTTCAACGGTGATGATTTTTCGGGTGGGTGAATTGAGCTGGCTTAGAGCCGTATACAAGGTGGTGGTCTTACCCGAACCGGTGGGGCCTGTCACCAAAATAATGCCGTGTGGCATCTCGAGGGCTTTGATGAAGGTGTTTTGTGTGTCTTGGGCAAACCCAAGGCTTGAAAAATCCAGCACCACCGCTTCTCGGTCCAAGATCCGCATCACCACCGACTCGCCGTGGGCGGTGGGGATCGTGGAGACCCGCAAATCGAGTTCTTTGCCACCCACACGGTGCATGATGCGCCCATCTTGGGGCAGGCGCCTTTCGGCGATGTTGAGTCGGGCCATGATCTTGACCCGCGAGATCACCGCCGAAGTGGACCGCGAGGGGGGCGCTTCAACCTCTTGCAACACCCCATCGATGCGGTAACGCACCTTCAAACGGTTCTCAAAAGGCTCGATGTGGATATCAGAAGCTCGGGCCTCGACCGCGCGCTGCAAGATCAAGTTCACCAAGCGGATCACCGGTGCCTCAGAGGCCAGATCTCTTAAGTGTTCAACGTCTTCTTCGTCTTCGCCTGCGCCCTCACCACCCAAGCTCTCAGCAATCTGGCCCATGGCCGACTTGCCCCCACCGAAATACCGCTCGATGGTGTTGTCAATTTCTGAGGAGATGCCCACATAGGGCTTGATGGTGTGGCCGGTGGCCATCGCCAAGGCTTTGATAGAAAA
>JAGYMV010000220.1 GCA_018400355.1 Wenzhouxiangella sp. | reverse complement strand
TGTGCTGATCTCGCATAGGCCAGCATTTCAATCAGCTGTGCGGCAAGACTCGGATCCACCAGGCCATCGCCCTCGGACCAGAGCCCAATGGCACCATTGCGGCTCTGGCGAGCCAGAATTCGGTCGACCCGCGCTTGTAGCCATGCTTCGGGATCCGCATTTCGCAGCGCTTGCCGGATCATTCGTGTGGTGAATACCGGGTCGATTTCATAGGCGAGCAATAAAGGTGTCGTTTGGCTCGCTGTTTGTTCTGAACAGGTCCATCGGTAATTGATTAGACTGTTAACGAGTGATGCAGCAGAGTGTTCGGGCAAAAGGAAGGGGTTGGCCTGCTCAACGAGAAAATAACCACTTCGCCCTTCGGCTTGTAGCGAACGGGTAAAGCCCAAATCAAATGAGACCGTTTGTCCTGGTGGCAAAGCTTGCGGTTCGCTGCCAAGCGCAATCGGTGTACCCAAATACTGAACACTAAGCGACCACTGACGTTCTAACGTCTGCAGGCCCTCAACTTCCAAGTTGAGAAACACATCACCCACCCCTACATGGCGACCAGTCAGTGGCAAAGCCAACTGACGACTCTCACCACCATCAAGGACCAGCTCTACTGCCTCAAAGGCGGTTGCCACAGCACCGTCACCCCGTGCATCGAGCGTGAGTCTGAGTTGATCTTGTGTGGTGTTGTCCAAATGAATAATGGCTTCCACATCATCACCAGGTCCAACAAAACGGGGGAAGATGGCTTCAGCCACGACTGGGTCGCGCACCACCCAGTACCCCTCAGCGCTACCAAATCGCTCATCAGTCCAGACAGTGACCATCGTCCGAAGTCGACCATTGAAATCCGGTATCTCAAGAGGCACCTGCGCACGACCGTTGGCATCAAGCGCTACGGGACCGGCATGCAAGACCACCGAGCGGGTCGGGATGGCGTCTAGGCTTGAACCGAGCGAGCCGCCTTGCGTATCGCCCCCTGAGCGAAGCGCACTGATCGGTCCATCACCTCGAATCAATGCGTTGTAGGGGTCATAAAAGTCAGCCAGCAAGGCTCGTTTGGCAAAGAAAAGCCGACCTGGATCAGGCGTTGAAAAGTTTGTCAGTTGCAAAATGCCCTCATCAACCACTTGCACAATGGCATAGGCACTTTCGTTGGCAAGCCCCGGAACGGAAAACTCAAGCGACCGAGTTTGGCGTGGGGTGAGGGTTGAATCTGGCGGCAATGTGACTTGAAGTTGGCGTTCGCTATTGGCTTGAAGGTGCAGTACCCCCATGCTGCGCGCAGGCAGGTATTGATCAATGCTCAAGCTATTGTTCTCAGTTGAGCCTACCTCGCCGAGCGGCCGAATGGCACTGATCACCACATACACACCGGGTGTCCAAGCGTCTGAGCTTGGCAACTCAAAAACAGTCCGACCCTCATCAAAGCGGATGTTGCGGCTGTAAATCGGCTCATCGGTCCACACTGTCACGGTACCTTGCCCAGCGAAAGGCGCGTCCATGCCCACCTTAACCACATCACCCGGTGAGAACTCTTGTTGGTCTGTATGGAGTTCCAAAAGGTCGGGCGTCCTGCTATCAGCAGAACTTCTCCAGCCAGAGAAAAAGGTTTGACGAACATAAACCCGCTGTTCAGGGTCAGAAACCACAATCACATACCGCCCCCAGTCTTGAGGGTCAAGTTTGATGATGCCTCGATTGGGGTGTTCTGAGTCGGTTTCGACTCGGCCTTCCGCTAGAAAAGGGGTGTTGAC
>JAGYMV010000022.1 GCA_018400355.1 Wenzhouxiangella sp. | reverse complement strand
TGATCTTCAAGGGGGGCGCATCCGGTTGTTTTGTTATCCGCGCATTTTGGGATTCGTTTTCAACCCGCTCAGCGTCTGGTACTGCGAAGACAAGCAAGGTCGTTTGGTGGCCATTTTGTGTGAGGTGCGAAACACATTTGGTGAGCGTCATTGCTATCTCCTACGTGACCCAGACGGGGGCACGCTTGACCTGACAACAGCGCACCACCACCCCAAACGCTTTCATGTTTCACCTTTCTTGCCTGTCTCTGGGGATTATGAGTTTCGCTTCAATGAGCCAGCCCAACAACTCGATGTCTCCATTGTCTGGCTCGATCAGGGGAACAGAGCCATGATTGCGACCCAAAGAATGACCCAGGTGCCCATTGGCGATTGGCCGCTGCTCAAAACATTTTTTGCTTTGCCTTTGATGACACTCAAGGTCGTGGCTGCCATTCACTGGCAGGCACTCAAAATCTGGGTCAAAGGCGCTCGTTTTTATAAAAAACCCAAACCACCGCAAAAGGAAATTTCTTCCGATGTCTGAAGTGATTCAATCGCCTCGAGTTGACTTGATTTATCGGCCACTGGTCAACACGTTGTCCAAACTCAAGGTTGGCCAAATTCATCTCCGATTGCCTGGTGGTGAACAACTCAGTTTTGTGGGTGCTCAAGCAGGCCCAGAAGCAAGCTTGGAGATTTTTCATCCCAGATTAATGATGCGCATGTTGACCAATGGCACCTTAGGGCTTGCAGAGGGTTACATGGCAGGTGATTGGGACTCACCCGATGTGGTGGCCTTGATCAGTGTGGGTGAGATGAATCGAGACATCTTAGGCGGACTCGATGAAGGGCGCTTTGTCATGCGGGCGCTGCAGTGGTGTGTCCATGCCGTCAGACCAAACACCAAAAAGGGCGCACGACGCAACATTGCCAGTCATTACGATTTGGGCAATGACTTTTATAAGTTATGGCTCGATCCCAGCATGACGTACTCATCGGCCGTGTTCGATTCACCCGATCAGAGTCTAGAGCAGGCTCAGATGAATAAGTACGATGCCATCTTGGATATCCTGAAGCCGACAGAAAACATGCATCTTCTGGAAATCGGATCGGGCTGGGGCGGTTTTGCAATGCGGGCAGTTGAGACCACAGGCTGTCGCGTGACCTCGATTACCTTATCCAATGCCCAGCTAGAGGAGGCTCAGGCGCGCGTGCAAAGCGCGGGGCTTGCCGATCGCATCACCTTCAAGCTGCAAGACTACAGAGATCTCACGGGCCAGTTTGACGGCATTGCTTCCATTGAAATGTTTGAGGCGGTGGGGGAGCGGTATTGGCCCGATTTTTTCAAGACCCTATCTGATCGGCTCACACCCAGTGGCGTGGCCGCCATCCAAGTGATCACCATCCGAGATGACTTGTTCGCAGCTTATCGGAAAAGTGTGGACTTTATTCAGCGGTATATTTTCCCTGGTGGCATGTTGCCCTCGCCAGAGGTATTTGTTCAAGCAGCCCAACAGGCAGGACTCGATGCCGTACACCAAGTATTTCGCGGCCTAGACTACGCAAGAACCCTGCATCTTTGGGATCAGGCGTTTCAAGCCAAGTTGCCCGAAGTCAGATCGATGGGCTTCGATGAGCGCTTTATTCGAATGTGGCGCTTTTATTTGGCCTATTGCGAAGCCGGCTTTCGTCGAGAGACCATCAATCTGATGCAGATTGGTTTGAAGCGCGCTTGATTGCATCAATCAGCTCGGCGCGTTTCTGAGACAAATCCCGGTCAATCGCCTCTGGCCAGAGCCCATGCATGGCAACAATCAAGTCATGGCTTGGGCTGATGTGAATGCCTTGGCCAAAAATGCCGGATGCTCGATAGTCACCATCACCCGTTAGCCACCAAAAATAGCCGTAGTAATCGGCTGCAGGTGAGGGCTGAGTGGCTTCTAACATCCAGCCTTGTGGCAACAAGTTCTCGTTGGACTTCGGTTTGCCAGAGTTCAGCGCAAACAGCCCAAGTCGACCGTAGTCTCTCAAGGTGGCGCTGATGCAGCAGCCACCCATTTCAGCGCCTTCGGGGCCCATCAGCGCCCAATCTGCATTAGCACCCATACCAAAGGGTTGCCACAGCCGTGATTGCAAATACTCACTCAAACTCATGCCAACGGCTTTGGACAAGATGGCGCCGGCTAAAATGGTTTCACCTGTGTTGTAGTTAAAGACCGACCCGGGTGGATGCAGGCTGGGCAAGGAAGCCAAGTGCTCCAGCACCTCATTCTCGCTGGCATCATCAAGTGCGGCCACATCCGAGTTGGGGTCTTCATAGTCCTCATTCCATTGAACACCAGAAGCCATGCGCAAAAGATCTTTGATTGTCACATTGGCATAGCCTGTGCCCTCAAATCGAGGCAAATAAGTGGCCACCGTCTCGTCTAGGCTTTCTATGTGTCGTTCTTTCATTGCGATGCCGAAAAGCAAAGAAACCACCGACTTGGCGATCGAAAAGCTCATCCAGCGCTCATCGGCGGTGTGGCCTAGACGGTACTGTTCAAAACGAATTTTGCCGTCTTGGATTACCAAAAGCCCCGCCAAGTGGAGTTCGGCCATCTGGGCCTCCCAGTCTTGGGTATTGGTCCACAACGCTTCGGGCAGTGGCGAAGGCTGATCAGAGGCTAGGATCTCGCGGGTGGGGTTGATCTGGCGAATGTTGGGGTAGCCATTGCGTTGCTCTTCGGGTGTCCATTCGAGGATATTTTTGTCCCCAAGGCTTTGCCAGTCAGGGGCGGCGAGTTTGGCGGTCGGGGTCTGTGTTTGCTCTGATGAGTGGGCCAGAGTGGTTGAGCCCAGCCAAATCAGAGTTAGAAAAGCCAAAGCTGGTGGAAAAAGGCGCTGTGCCATCATTGCGTACCCCTTGAGGGTCATTCTCAGAAGAAGTCCGTAGTTTAGCCTGATTCAAATTGACCTAAGGCTGTGATCCGACTACAATTGGTCGGCTCAATGACGAATGAGTGAACGGGGCGTAGCGCAGCCTGGTAGCGCAACTGCTTTGGGAGCAGTAGGTCGCAGGTTCAAATCCTGCCGCCCCGACCATTTTGAGGCCCGATTGGAACGCAACAGGATTGCGCCTGTAGCTCAACTGGATAGAGCATCGGCCTTCTAAGCCGACGGTTGCAGGTTCGAGTCCTGCCGGGCGCGCCAAATCGGGTGGGAAGGTTCAAGTACAATGACAAGTTGTGGTGGGCGTAGCTCAGTTGGTAGAGCACTGGATTGTGGCTCCAGAGGTCGCGGGTTCAATCCCCGTCGCTCACCCCATTTATGGCATCTTTGTTTAAGTGGCAGTGTCTATTGTTTCTCAAGTCTTAGTTGGTTGTGGCGCCACGCAAGAATAAGCCACACATCCTTAAATGACCCGGTCGCTCTTGGGCCAGTGCCTGAGGCGACTCATCAACAATCAACAATTAAAAGCAGAATCTAAATCATGCAAGTATCGGTTGAAAAAACAAGTGATCTCGAACGTCGAATGACCGTTCAAGTGCCTTCTGAGAAAATCGAGTCAAAAATCTCAGGTCGGCTCAATGAGTTGCGCAAACAAGTGCGATTGAAAGGGTTTCGGCCAGGCAAAGTGCCCATGAACGTGATCAATCAACGCTATGGCGCACAAGTCAGAGAAGAGATCTTGCAAGAGACCATGCAGCAAACGCTGCAAGAGGCCATTGGTCAAGAGTCTTTGCGCGTGGCTGGCGTCACCAAAATAGAGCCCAGCCAGGCTGAGCAAACCGATGCCGATTTTGAGTATGTGGCGCACCTTGAAGTATTCCCTGATGTGCCAGAGCTCCAGTTTTCTGAGCTAAAAATCGATCGCCCCATTTGTGAAGTGACAGAAGATGATGTCGATGACATGATCCGTACCCTGCAAGAGCAGCGAGGCGAGTGGAACGAGGTGGATCGGAAGGCCGCAGCCGGAGATCGAGTCCGTGTGGGCTATGTGGCCACAGTGGATGGTGAGCGCGTGCCGGATGTGGGTCAGCACGAAATTGCCCCCGTCATTGGCAAGCTAGAAAGTTTTCCTGATCTTGAAAAGATTCTCAAAGGCGCCAAGGCCGGTGATACCGTCTCGAAAAAGTTGACCTTCCCAGAGAACTATCGAACCCAGCAGTTGGCCGGCAAAAAAGTCCCTGTTGAGCTGGAAATCAAGGCGGTTGAAGAGGCCAAGTTGCCCGAAGTGACCGACGAGTTTGCAGCAGAGTTTGGTATTGAAGGTGGGGTTGAGCAGCTCCGCTCGGATGTGCGAAAGAATCTCGATAGAGAAATGAGAAACACGGTCACTCAAAAAGTCAAAGACGCCGTGACCTCAGGCCTGCTGGAGCGCTTTGGTGATCTGCCATTGCCCAAGTCGAGCATTGAGCAAGAAGCCCGCCAAATGCAAGCCCAACTGCAACAGCAGATGGCAAGGCCTGGTGCAGAAGCGCCGCAGCCACCTCCAATGGCCCAGTTTATGGAAGGTGCTGAAAAACGCATCCGCCTTGGCTTGCTGATGGGTGAGTTGGCCAAGCAAAACAGCATTGAAATTGATCCAGACCGTGTTCAAGCAAAACTAGAAGAGTTCGCGCAAACTTACGAGCAACCGGAAGCGATGATTAAGATGTATCGGTCCGATGCGCGCGCGATGGAGCAGATCGAAAATATCGTGTTGGAAGAGCAAGTGCTCGATCTCGTGCTTGAGCACGCCAAAGTCACCGAAAAGAAATTGAAGTTTAAAGAACTGATGGAGTCGGCATGAACGAACAGGCACTGAATTTGGTCCCCATGGTTGTCGAGCAATCGGCGCGGGGCGAGCGAGCCTATGACATCTACTCCCGTCTCTTAAAAGAGCGGGTCATTTTTATCGTTGGCCCGATCGAAGACCACATGGCCAATTTGGTTGTGGCGCAGTTGTTGTTCTTGGAATCCGAGAACCCAGACAAAGACATCAATATTTATATCAACTCCCCAGGTGGGGTGGTAACAGCTGGAATGGCCATTTATGACACCATGCAGTTCGTCAAACCCGACGTCTCCACCATGTGCATTGGCCAAGCGGCCAGCATGGGGGCGCTTTTGTTGACAGCCGGTGCTGCCGGTAAGCGCTACGCGCTGCCACACTCGCGTGTGATGATTCACCAGCCACTGGGTGGTTTTCAGGGTCAGGCCTCGGACATTGACATCCACGCCAAAGAAATCTTGAAAATGCGGGATTCATTGAATCAGATCCTGCAAAAGCATACCGGTCAGCCGCTAGAGACGATCGAAAAAGACACCGACCGTGACTATTTCATGGGGGCTGAGGATGCAGCCAAATACGGCATCATTGATGAGGTTTTGACATCACGTCATACAACATAGTCCCTCTCTTTTTGGGTAAACTGGCCTTATTGTGAACCCAACAAGGCGAGTGATCTCAGACAATGAGTGAGTCGAGTAGCGAAGGAAAGGTTCTTTATTGCTCTTTTTGTGGCAAGAGCCAGCACGAAGTCAGGAAGCTGATCGCCGGTCCCAGTGTTTATATCTGTGACGAGTGTGTCGAGCTTTGCAATGACATCATTCGGGAGGAATTGGATGATTTGAGCTTGGCTGAGCGCGACTCATTGCCAACCCCTCATGAAATCCATGCTTTCCTAGACAACTACGTGATTGGCCAACAGGCGGCCAAAAAAGTGTTGTCGGTCGCCGTCTACAATCACTATAAGCGGGTCGAATCTGCCAAAAACAAAGACGATGTTGAGTTGTCGAAAAGCAACATCTTGCTGATCGGCCCGACTGGGTCAGGAAAAACGCTACTCGCTGAAACACTGGCCAGAATGCTCAACGTTCCCTTCACCATTGCCGATGCAACCACATTGACTGAGGCAGGGTATGTTGGTGAGGATGTGGAAAACATCATCCAAAAGCTCCTGCAAAAATGCGATTACGATGTGGAGAAAGCCGAAACTGGCATTGTCTACATCGACGAAATTGACAAGATTTCTAGGAAGGCCGAAAACCCATCCATCACCCGCGATGTGTCAGGGGAGGGCGTCCAGCAGGCTTTGTTGAAGCTGATCGAAGGCACCATGGCCTCTGTGCCACCGCAAGGTGGTCGCAAGCACCCCCAGCAAGAGTTTTTGCAGGTCAATACCCGCAACATACTGTTCATTGTGGGCGGGGCGTTTGCGGGTCTGGATAAAGTGATACAAGCCAGGTCTGAGTCTGCTGGCATCGGTTTTAAAGCCGATGTGCGAAGCAAAGAGGCGGCGGATGTATCGGCTTTGTTTGCTGAGGTCGAGCCTGAAGATTTGATCAAATACGGCTTGATCCCAGAGTTTGTGGGTCGCCTGCCGGTGGTCGCGAGTTTGGGCGAGTTGGATGAAGAGGCTTTGGTTCGCATTCTGATTGAGCCGAAAAATGCCGTGGTCAAGCAGTTTGTGCGCATGTTCGAACTCGATGATTGCGAGCTCGAGGTGAGAGAAGATGCGCTGCACGCCATTGCTCGCAAAGCAATGGAGAGAAAAACCGGTGCCAGAGGGCTGCGCACCATCCTTGAAAACATCCTGCTCGATAGCATGTATGACCTGCCGTCCATGGAAAACGTCACCAAAGTGGTGATCGATGAGGCAGTCATCAACGGCGAGAGCAAGCCTTATTTGATCTACGAGGGCAATCCGCCCAAACGCGCTGAAGCCTGATGACGGGTGTTTCTTTCCGCAGCCCCTTGAATTGTCGGGGCTGCGGGCCAATATCTCTAATCACGACATCACCCATGAGCCATCTGAATGACTAAAGACTTCCAAACACGCCAGCCCACCCCTGTTCTGACTTTAAGGGATGTGGTTGTATTTCCGCACATGGTGATCCCTTTGTTCGTCGCGCGAGAGCGCTCGGTCAAGGCGCTCGAAGAAACCATGGGCGGGGATAAAAAGATTGTCTTGGTGACTCAACGAAATTCCAATGTTGAGGAACCTGAGGCGAAAGACCTATACGAATACGGCACCATCGCCTCGATTCTCCAGATGTTGCGCCTACCCGATGGGACCACGAAAGTATTGGTCGAGGGCATGGAGCGGGTCAAGCTGACCGAACTGTCTGAGCCCGAGGGTTATCTTGTGGCCAATTGGACTTTGGTTGAAGAGCCTGAGCCGGCCACTGACCAAGACGTGGAAGTCATGGTGCGAAGCGCCATGGATTTGTTTGAGCAGTATGTGAAGCTCAGTCGCAAGATCCCGCCCGAGCTCATGACGACGCTGTCAGGCATTGAAGATGCCAGCCGTTTGGCTGATACCGTGGCAGCTCATTTGCCCATTCGCATTGAAGAAAAACAAGAAATACTGGAAGTCCAATCGACCATGCAACGATTGGAAAGATTGATGGGAATCCTCGAAGGTGAAATGGATGTGCTGAAACTAGAAAAGCGCATTCGTGGTCGAGTGAAGACCCAGATGGAAAAAAGCCAGCGCGAGTATTACCTGAACGAACAGATGAAGGCGATCCAAAAAGAGCTGGGAGATCTCGACGAGACCGGCAATGACCTGGCCGATCTAGAGGCAAAAATTGAAAAAGCCGGTATGCCCAAAGAGGCGCTGGAAAAAGCCAAATCTGAGTTTGGCAAATTAAAAATGATGTCGCCCATGTCAGCCGAGGCCACGGTGGTTCGCAATTACCTCGATTGGATGTTGATGCTGCCATGGAAAAAGCGCAGCAAGATATCCAATGACATCAAAAAAGCAGAGGCGGTTCTTGAAGCCGATCACTATGGCCTAGAGAAAGTCAAAGAACGAATTCTTGAGTACTTGGCTGTTCAACAGCGGGTTAAAAAGCTCAAAGGTCCTATCTTGTGTTTGGTTGGGCCCCCAGGCGTCGGCAAGACCTCGCTGGGTCGTTCAATTGCGAGGTCAACGGGTCGGGAGTTCATTCGCATGAGCTTGGGTGGTGTTCGCGATGAGGCCGAAATTCGGGGCCACCGTCGAACCTATATCGGATCGATGCCAGGGCGGGTGTTGCAAAACATGAGCAAAGCCGGCACGCGCAATCCGTTGTTTATGCTCGATGAGCTCGACAAGATGTCAAATGATTTCAGAGGGGATCCTTCCTCTGCCATGCTGGAGGTTCTGGATCCAGAGCAAAACGATACCTTCAACGATCATTATCTTGAAGTTGGGTTCGATTTGTCTGATGTGATGTTTGTCGCCACGGCGAACTCTTTAAACATTCCAGGCCCGTTGCTCGATCGTATGGAGATCATTCGCATTCCGGGCTACACCGAAGACGAGAAACTCAACATTGCGATGCGCTACTTGCTGCCGAAACAGATCAAGGCCAATGGGCTCAACGACGATGAGATTCAATTTAGTGAGGCAGCCGTACTCGATGTGATCCGATATTACACTCGAGAGGCGGGTGTCAGAAGCCTAGAGCGTGAGCTCGCCAAGGTGTGCCGCAAGGTCGTCAAAGAAATCAGTCTAAAAAGCGCCAAACAACGCAAAATCAGCGTTCGCAATTTGGCAGATTACTTGGGTGTTCGCCGTTTCCAGTATGGTTTGGCCGAGGAAGACAACGAGATTGGTCAGGTCACGGGCTTGGCTTGGACCGAAGTTGGGGGCGAGCTCCTGCAGATCGAAGCAGTCGCTTTGCCGGGTAAAGGCAAACTCACCCACACGGGCCAGTTGGGGAGTGTGATGCAAGAGTCCGTGCAGGCGGCCTTGTCGGTGGTCCGTTCTCGTGCCGAGGCGCTTGGGATCCCCAATGATTTTTATCAAAAATGGGACATGCACGTCCATGTTCCTGAGGGTGCAACGCCAAAAGATGGGCCCAGCGCAGGGGTCGCGATGACCACCGCGTTGGTGTCTGTGCTGACCAAAGTCCCGGTTCGTGCCGATGTGGCCATGACTGGTGAAATTACTCTGCGTGGCAAAGTGTTGCCGATTGGTGGTCTCAAAGAGAAGCTGTTGGCGGCATTGCGGGGTGGCATCAAGACGGTGTTGATTCCAAAAGACAATGAAAAAGACTTGGCAGAGATTCCAGACAGGATTAAAAAAGGCTTAGATATTAAACCTGTACAGTGGATTGATGAAGTGTTGTCATTGGCGCTTGAGGCGCTTCCCGAAGGATCGGTTGCCAGCACAGTCAAACCTGGGGGCGCTGAAACGTCAAAGCAGGGCGTTGTCAGACCACATTAAAAGTGGCCATTTGGCGTGAGTTTTGTGCCGAAAAGCTAGGTTTTTCGGGCTTTTCAGGGTATGATTGCTCTCGAGATTGGTTGATGGAACGCCCTTGCTGGTTTACCATTGTCCCCTCGGGATGCGGACACATCACACGATGAATACAGGTTCCCATCTTGCATGACTCACACAACAATGGGCCAATGCCCTGTGATGAGAAACTTATACTAAGAACGATTTGGAGAGAGTAGACATGAACAAATCTGAGTTGATTGATGCAATTGCTGATGGTGCTGGTTTAAGCAAAGCTGACGCAGGTCGTGCTTTAGAAGCCACCATTGGTTCAATCACCAAAGCCCTCAAAAAAGGGGACACAGTA
>JAGYMV010000219.1 GCA_018400355.1 Wenzhouxiangella sp. | reverse complement strand
GGTGAAAGCCGCGCTCGAAGAAATTGATGGCCAACTCAACACCTTGCTCGATGGCCTAGAGGCCCGTGGCAAACTCGATGAGATGTATATCTTGCTGGCCTCGGACCACGGCATGTCGCGGGTGGACTTTGACCGCTACATCATGCTCGATGAGTATCTCGACTTATCCAAAGTCCGGATTTCTGACTGGGGCCCTGCGACCCAAATCTGGGCCACCGATATGGAAGTCGACGACATCGTTGACGCTTTGGAAGGCGCACACCCCAACATGCGGGTTTGGGCCAAAGAAGACATTCCACCCCGCTATCAGTTCGACAACCACCGACGTGTGCCGGATGTCTTGGCGGAAGCCGATCTGGGCTGGATGATTTCGAACAAGCCTTACATGGCGGGTCGTTCGCAGTTTCAGCTCTATGGCATGCACGGCTGGGACCCTGCTTTGGCAGAAATGCACGGTGGCTTTGTGATGCAGGGACCCAAGATTGTGCCCGGCAGCCAAAGCCCTGCGATTCGCTCCGTTGATCTCTATGAGTTGATGGCGCATCTATTGGCCATTGAGCCCTCTGAAAACGATGGCAACTTGGCACCATTCATGCCTTACTTGACTGCCTCTGAGCCTGTGGTCTACACCACGCATCGCTTTGACTGCGAGGGCAGTGTGGTGGAAGCCCGTGTGGCGCCGATGCACATGGCTTTGCACTGGGAAGATGAGGTGCACGTGCTCGACCGGGTTGAGTCAAGCACCCCCAATCAACCCCACCAATTCCAATCGGTGGGCCTTGAGTTTGGGTTTGGGGATGAGGGGGCGTCTGTCGCAATCGATGACCGCTTCCAAGCCAACTGCGTGGTGGCCAACTAGGCCACCACCGATCCAATCGATCAACGCACCCCTTGGGCTTTGGCTAGGCTGTAATACACCAAGGGGATGGCGATCACCGTCAACACCGTGGAGACGGCCAAACCAAAGATCAAAGAGATCGATAAGCCACTAAAAATCGGGTCTCTAAGAATAAACAAAGCCCCGACCATCGCAGAGACAGCGGTCAATGCGATGGGTTTGATGCGAACCGCGCCAGCCAACACCACCGCATCTTCCAATGACTTGCCTTCGTCTAAGAGTTGGCGAATAAACACCACCAACAAAATGGAGTTCCGCACAATGATCCCCGCCAAAGCGATCATGCCGATCATGCTGGTGGCGGTGAATTCTTTGCCCAACAAGGCATGCCCCGGCATGATGCCCACCAAGGTCAAAGGAATCGGTGCCATGACCACCAAGGGGATGAGGTACGCCCGAAATTGCGCCACCAACAATAAGAAAATCACAAACACCCCAACGGCATAAGCGATGCCCATGTCCCGAAAGGTTTCATAGGTGATTTGCCACTCACCGTCCCACTTCAATGCCGGTTGGTCTGGCCAGTCGGGTTGGCGAATGTAGTATTGCGTGGGCGCGTCTTCAGTCTTTGACAGGGCAGAGGCCATGGCGAACATGCCATAGAGGGGGGAGTCTACTTTGCCAGCCATGTCTGCTGTGACATAGGTCACGGGCAACAAGTCTTTGTGATAAATCGCGCCTATCCAATCGGCTGGTTGGATGCTCGCTACGGCCCCCAAATCCACCGACCCACCCGTCTCGGTCTCCAGTGGAATCGATAAAATGGCCGCTGGTTGGGCTTGGTCCCCTTCGCTCAAGATCAAACGAATCGGGATGGCGTGCTTGGCCATTGGGTCATGCAAGTAAGTCACTTGTTGCTCACC
>JAGYMV010000218.1 GCA_018400355.1 Wenzhouxiangella sp. | reverse complement strand
TCCAGTTGAGCCACGGTAGTTGGTCAGAATCAAAACAAAGTCTTCGCGTGCCAACAAATGGTAGTTCCAACGGGTAAAAAAGTAGTCCTGCCACTGTGAGTGTGGACCACCATGCATCAAGGCCAGCACGGGGTAGCGTTTTTTTGGATCAAAGTTGGCTGGTTTGACCAATAGGCTATGAATGGCCATGCCCTCGTTGTTTTCAAACCAAAAATGCTCGACTGGCAGGAGATCCAACCCAGCGATGGCCTCTTGAGTGAAGTGGGTCAATGGCTGATGAGCGCCCTCACCCAAATCGATTCGAACCACTTCTGCTGGCTGATGGGCCGCCTGCCATGCCCCCAATAAAACAAGTTCCTCATCATGCATGGCCCCCTGAAGGCCGGCATAAATACCACTATCCACCTCAAAACTCAGACGGGTCTCTGAATCATTGACCAGGTTGGCTTGATATATTTTTACATGCCCTGCATCTTGTCCAAGCACATAGACTTGGTCATTGCCAGGAATGACAAATTGCCCGACCCGCCGCCGATCTGGCATTTGAATTTCGTTGACCACTTCAGCATCTGGCCAAGACCAGACCACCAGCTCAGAAGCGTTAAACACACGCTCGGTGCGCGGGGTTTTGCTGGCCACCAAATAGCGACCATCCGGGCTAAAAGCCGCGCTGGAATAACTGTCATCGCCCTCGGGTGAAGCACTTCCGGTCAAACGCTTGGGCTCGCCGCCACTGGCCTCAACAAGCCACAAGTCTTGGTCGGTATAGTCAAAGGCATAGCGGTGGCGGTTGTCGCTGGCGGAGAAGACGATGTACTCGCCATCAGGCGTCCAAATCGGACTCAAGCGCGCACCAGAACTGGCTCTTGAACCTGCAAAGCCAATGCCCTGAACCAGCTCTGAATCACCGATCACATCGGTGTATTCTTCCTCGCCGATTGTTTGCACAAACAACCGTGGCTCTGTCCCATCCAACCAACGGTTCCAGTTCCTTATTGGGAACCCGGTATAGGTTCGAACATTCACGCCCTCAAGACCCTCTGCCGAATCCGCCGTCTGGTTTGGATTAATTTGAGAGACAAAAGCAATGCGCGTGCCATCGGGTGAAAACGCGGGCTCAGCGGCCCCATCTGGATGCTGGGTGATGCGCCGGGCTTCACCGCCTTGTGTCAGGGACAACAGATAGATTTGGGGTGTGTCATCCCCTGCCCGTCTGGCCCGAAAAGCAATTTGGGTTGAGTCGGGCGACCACGTGACCTGTGATTCGCCGCCGGCCGTGAAGGTCAGTTGCCGGACCTCGCGATCACCCGACACATCAATCAAATACAAATCACTGCTTTGCTCAGCGCGATCATAGGCGGGTTTGGTCACACTCACAATGGCTTTCGAGCCATCGGGGCTTAACACGGGAGAGCCGACCCTGGGCATCAACCAGACGTCTTCGTGGGTGATGGGATTGGCCAGAACAGATTGCGCGAGCATCAACAAAAAGCCGGCAAATAAAATCAATGTTGACGATCTAAGATGGAACATTCGTGCTCTCCTATGTCGTGACGAACTGAAATTGTCAGAGTTTTTCAACACCAGTGGACATGATGTCACATTTTCTGTAGTGTGGACAATTCAACACTTTCTACGGGGGAAACATCAGTGGCAAGTTTCGATATCTTTTGCGAACCTCACATGGGCTGCATTAAAACAGCGGTCGCTGAGGCCAATTCAATCGTTCCAAAGCGCTACGATTGGCGCGACACAGACGCCAGCT
>JAGYMV010000217.1 GCA_018400355.1 Wenzhouxiangella sp. | reverse complement strand
TAGCGCGCGGGCTTGGCACATTGACAGTCGCCGGGCCAATTCTGATAAACTGTCAGGCTCAAAAGACGGAGAGGTGGCCGAGTGGCTGAAGGCGCTCCCCTGCTAAGGGAGTATGGGGTTTATAGCCTCATCGAGGGTTCGAATCCCTCTCTCTCCGCCACATTTCGCACCACCCCTGCCTCAATCGCTGCCATCTCCTCCACTCGGCTTGTCTTCAACACCGGTCTTGACCATGCGTTTGTGCCGGCTTTTCCATTGGTTTTTCGCCATTTCTTGAAGGTCCACCACGGTATCGGTCTCATCGACAATCTCGGCACCCAACAATGTCTCAATGATGTCTTCCATGGTGACAATGCCCGACATCCCACCGAACTCATCCACCACCAAGGCGATGTGCTCGCGTTTCTTGATGATGTCATTGAATAACTGAAAGATGCTGTAGTCTTCCGGGACCGAGATCATGTCGCGTTTGAACGCACTCAAAGGCTTGTCTTTTTCATCGTCGATCAGGTGCTCTAAGACCTCATCTTTTAAGACATAGCCCACAATGGCCTCTTGATCAAAATCCACCCTCAAAGGCACGCGAGAAAACACCAACTCGTCTTGCTTATCATAGAAATCCCGAGCGGTCATGTTTTGGGGTGCGGTGACCACCACGGTCCGCGGGGTCATGACATCGCGGGCTTTGTAGTTTTTAAAATGCATCAGGTTGTGAATGAAGGCACTCTCTGTTTGATCAAGCGCACCCTCCTCTGAACCAATTTGGGCCATGGCCAAGAAATCGGTTCGACTGAAGACATTTTTCTCTTTACTGGTGTTGAACGCCCGGGTCACCAATTGACAGACCCAGATGATCGGGTAAGTGATTTTGATCACAACATCTAAGCTTCGAACGGTGAAAGGTGCCAACCATTTCCAGTTGTTGGCACCAATGGTCTTCGGAATGATCTCAGACAAAATCAAGATGGCTGCTGTCATCACCACAGGCACCACCACGCCAGTCATCCAAGGGTTGGTCGCTGACCAAATCTTGGTCGCCTCTTGCCCCACACCAATCGCACCGACGGTGTGTGCGATGGTGTTGATGGTCAAAATGGCCGCCAAGGGCCTGTCAATGTTGTCTTTGAACGACTTCAAAATGAGGCCGACGCGCTGTCCTTCATTGAGCTTGACCTGCATGTAGGAAGGCGAAATGCTCAATAGCACCGCCTCCCACAAGGAGCACAAAAATGAAAACAAAATCGAAACGCTAAAAAATAAAATCAGGCCTGTGAACATGCTCTGCCCTCAAGGCCTCCCAGGTTCAACAAATCGAGGCATAACTTAATTTGCATTGGCCAATTCCAAGACAAAGGCATACTCCATCGCGGTTTGCTCCAACCGCTTGAAGCGGCCCGATGCACCACCATGACCGGCTTCCATGTTGGTGTGTAGCAACAAGATATTGTCATCGGTTTTATTGGCTCGGAGCTTGGCCACCCACTTGGTGGGCTCCCAATACTGAACCTGAGAATCCCACAGCCCACTGGTCACCAGCATGGCTGGATAGTCTTTGGCCTCTACTTGGTCATACGGTGAGTAGGCGAGCATGTAATCGTAGTATTCGGGGTTTTTCGGATTGCCCCATTCATCAAACTCGTTGGTTGTTAGCGGGATGGATTCATCGAGCATGGTGGTCACCACATCAACAAAGGGGACATGGGCCACAATGCCTTGGTATTTCTCAGGTGCCATATTGGCCACCGCACCGACCAACAGACCCCCTGCACTGCCACCCATGGCAA
>JAGYMV010000216.1 GCA_018400355.1 Wenzhouxiangella sp. | reverse complement strand
GATCGCGTCCCGCGCGGGCCAGCGGCACGATGGGCATGGCGATCAACAATAAAAACACAGGGAACAACCACCGCGCGGCGTTGAGGTGTTTGGGGTCACGGCACTCGATCAAAGTGATGTGAAACTGATGGGGCAGCGTCACAATGGCCAAAGCGCCCAACAACATCAGCACCAAAAATGAATCGGTGCCCGTGAACACCAAGGGCGTGGTCTCGGCTAACAGGGCTTGTGGGTTGGCGTACAAACCCCACAACACAAACCCACCCAAAGCCAACATGGCGGCGAGCTTCAAGAGCGACTCGAACCCCATGGCGGCCACGAGCCCTGGGTTGTGGTCTTTGACAGAGGCGCTGCGCGTGCCAAAAAGCATGGCAAAGATCGCCATAAACACCGCCACATAGAACACCGAATCAGTGATGGGGTTGGTGATCACCGTCCCACTGGCGGCTTGGGCGGCCATCACCAAATTCTCAGCCGTCAAGGCTTCCACACTCATCGCCACGGCTTTGAGCTGCAGCGAGATGTAGGGAACAATGCCCACCACGGCCACGCCTGTGATCACCGCGGCCAGTGCCGAGGACTTTCCAAACCGAGAGGCAATGAAATCGGCGATGCTGGTGGAGTTTTGGGCTTTGGAGAGTTCCGCCAAGCGCTTTAAAAACCCAAAGCCCAAGACAAACAACAAAATGGTACCGACAAAGGTGGGGGGAATCGGCCAGCCATAGAGCGCTGTCTGCGTGGTCACCCCATAAAACGTCCAAGCGGTGCAATAGACCGCCAACGACAAGGCATAAACCACCGGCCAATACGGGGCGAACGTGCCGTGGTGGCGATAACGCTCACCCAGCACCGCCACCAAAAACAACACCCCCAACCACGCCACACCGGCCAGTGCCAAGGTGCTGGTGGTCAAACCGGTCATGAGAGCGATGAGCCTATGGACATAAGCGCATTATAGAGACTCGGGCAAAATTTCCCACCCAAAAAAATCCCCACCCAGTTGCCTGAGTGGGGATCGACTACCCCGAAGCCTTTTTTGGAGAGGCCTTAATGATCGAGCTTAGAAGTTCACCTTCGCTGTCAAGGTGATGGTGCGAGGCGCGCCATAAAAAGCGTTCATCACACCCTCAAGACCCAAGGTTGAGGCGCTGCCATCGGGTGTGGCAAACACATAACCGGCGGTCTTGTATTCCTTGTCTGATAGGTTTCTGCCGTGCAGGCCAATCTCATAACGGCCACTGGCAGGCTTCCAGACAATGTGCGCATCATAAAGCGAGTACGGTGCTTGGTCTAAGAACGCCGATGGAATCTCAAACTGGTTGGTCTTAGACCGATACGACCAAGCGCCAATGAATGAGACCGAGCCTTCGGTGCCAAAAATGTTCATTGGACGGTCGTAGTTCAAGCTGACATGCGCGGTTCTTTTGGGCGTGTTTTGGATGCGGCGTTGATCGGCGACATCGGTCAAAGCCGTCGAACCCGTGGCAGGGTCTGACACCGCGGTGACGAACTCGTCGTATTCGGCATCGATATAACCCAAAGCCACATTGGCAAACAGTGCATCACCGGCCACGGCCATGTCGGAGGCGATCACGCCATTCATCTCAAACTCAATGCCTTGAACCGTCGCTTTACCCGCGTTGGTGGTCACCCCTGCAAAGGTATCGAACACACCATCGCCATCGGTGTCCACGCCAATGGAGCCTGGCACTTGGATGTCGGTGTAGTCGGAATAAAACGCGGCCAATGACGTGTTGATGCGGCCATCGGCAAAGCGTGACTTGATGCCCACCTCAT
>JAGYMV010000215.1 GCA_018400355.1 Wenzhouxiangella sp. | reverse complement strand
CCGTCCACGCCCGAGCCATGAGGCCCCGCATTGGATGGATCCACCCCCGCACGATGCTTACCCAGATCAATCATCTAAAGAAGAGTCCAGTCATGAGTCATGAAGAAAACCCCACCGAACAAATCACCTTTGAAGACTTGGGGTTACCCGATGCCTTGGTGAAAGTGGTGAGCGATTTGGGTTATGAAGCCCCCAGTCCCATCCAAGCGGCCACCATGCCGCATTTGCTGGCAGGCGATGACCTGGTGGGCCAAGCCCAAACCGGCACTGGCAAAACCGCCGCCTTTGCCTTGCCAATCTTGGGGCGTTTGAGCGATGCCAGACCGCTGCCGCAGGCCTTGGTCTTAACACCGACACGCGAATTGGCGATTCAGGTGGCCGAGGCGTTCGCGCGTTATGGGGCGGGCTTGCCTGGCTTTAAAGTATTGCCAATCTATGGCGGTCAGCCATTTGGTGGGCAACTCAGTGGCTTGAAACGGGGTGCGCATGTGGTGGTGGGTACACCAGGCCGGATCATTGATCACCTTAAAAGAGGCACGCTCAACTTAGGCGCACTGGCCACTTTGGTCTTAGATGAAGCCGATGAAATGCTTCGCATGGGGTTTGTCGATGATGTGGAGGCCGTACTGGCCAAAGCCCCAGACGATGCCCAGATTGCTTTGTTTTCAGCCACCATGCCAGCCCCCATTCGGGCGATTGCCAAACGGTATTTGAAAGAACCGCACCACATCACCATCAAATCCAAGACCACCACCGCCACCAACATCCGGCAACGCTACTGGATTGTCAGTGGCCTGCACAAGCTCGATGCACTCACACGGGTGTTGGAAGTCGAGCCTTTCGATGCAATGATTATTTTCGCGCGCACCAAAGTGGGTACCGAAGAGTTGGCGCACCGCTTGCGGGCACGTGGGTTTGCGGCCCAAGCACTCAATGGTGATGTGCCACAAAACAAACGCGAGCAACTCATTGAATCCTTGAAGTCGGGGCAAATCGATTTGCTGGTCGCCACAGATGTGGCGGCTCGTGGGCTGGATGTCGAGCGCATCTCACACGTGATCAACTACGACATCCCGCATGACACAGAAGCTTATGTGCACCGCATTGGTCGAACGGGCAGAGCGGGGCGTTCGGGTGAGGCCATTTTGTTTGTGGCCCCAAGAGAGCGTTATTTGCTCAAGGCCATCGAAAAAGCCACCCGTCAACCGTTGACTGAGATGGACATGCCCAGCGTGGATGATGTTCACGCCCACCGCGATGAACGTCAATTGGAACGCGTGACCAAAGCATTGGAAAGCCCAAAGCTCAGCACCTATCAAGAAAAGGTCTTGAAATGGCAAGCCAAAGCAGAGGCCTCATTGGTTGATATCGCGGCGGCCTTGGCCATGTTGGGTGAGGAATCCACAGCGCCACCTGTGGCACCAGTAACAGAGGCGGCCAGTGACAAGCCCAGACATGGACGAGACGACCACGGCGGCGGGCGTGGGCGCTTTGAGCGCGGTGACCGTGGCCGCGACCGAGGCGACCGCGGCCGAGATCGTGGCGACAGACCCGATCGGCATGGGATGGATCTGGACAAACGCACCTATTGGGTGGCGGTTGGGCACGATCAAGGGGTGCAACCTGGCAACTTGGTGGGCGCGATTGCCAATGAAGGCGGATTGGCCTCTGGCCAAATTGGGCGGGTGGTGATCAAAGACCGCTTCAGTTTGATCGATCTGCCCAAAGACCTGGATGACTCGGTATTGGCGCATTTGAAAAACGTCAAAGTGGCCGGTGTGTCCTTGTCGATTCGACC
>JAGYMV010000214.1 GCA_018400355.1 Wenzhouxiangella sp. | reverse complement strand
CATTCGATGGGCGCCTTGGGCATTTGCAGGACCACCCAAAATACACAAAGAGACCTCAAGGGCTCCAGACAGCCAGTCAACCAATGCCTGTAACAGACAAGCTTGGGGGTGATTTAGGCCGCCATCACCCAACACAATCAACCCGCGATTGGCGGCTTTGAGGCGAGCAGCGATGTGCTCAATCGCGGCTTTCTTCTGATCATCCACATCAACGGCTTGCTGATCAATCCAATCTGGGCGCTCTTTATTTTCTTGTTGGGCCACGAGAGCCGCCATGGCCGCCAAAGTGCCCACCATATGCTGAGGCGCGGTGATCAACCGTTGACTGAGCTCAAAATGACATTCGTAGGCCACCGGATTGAGGTCCATGACCTCGGCACCCGATTGACGCCATGCGGTACGGACCCGGTGACCTAAGATGGGTTGGTCGTGGCGAATGTTGCTGCCCACCAAGAAGATGGCATCCGCTGAAACCCAATCTGCACTGGCCATATCCATGCGGGCACGACCAATCTGGGGGTCACTAAAATCAGTCACGCGCAGACGGTGATCGATGTTTTCAGAGCCCAAGGCGCGTGTGAGCTTTTGCAACAGAAAATGTTCTTGGTTGGTGGCGCGAGGCGATACCAACACCCCCAACTGGGCTGGGTCATCTTGTGCCGTCTCGGACAACAGACGGCTCGCCGCGGCCAGGGCATCGGACCAACTGGCATCCGCCCAAGTGCCGTTGACCTTCACCTTTGGTGTTTGTAAGCGGTCTTGCGCGGCCAGGCCAAAGTGGCTGTAACGGTCACGATCAGGCAACCAACACTCGTTGATGCGCTCATTGTCTTTGGGCACACTGCGCATGATCTGTTTGCCGCGGACGTGGTAAAACAAGTTAGAGCCCACGTTGTCGTGCCCAGCCACCGCCGGCTTGGCACGCATCTCCCAAGGCCTCGCGGAAAACCTAAACGGTTTGTTGGTCAGCGCGCCGACAGGACACAAATCAATGATGTTGCCCGACAGTTCAGAATTGATGTTGCGTTCAACAAAAGTCGAGATCTCAGTGTTTTCACCGCGACCAATCCCACCCAACTCCGTGGTGCCCGCGATCTCTTCTAAGAACCGGACACAACGGGTGCAGTGGATGCATCGAGTCATGTCGGTGGCCACCAGCGAGCCCAGATTTTTGTCTTTAACAACCCGCTTTCTTTCAGTGAACCGTGAGACAGACCGGCCATAGCCCATGGCCAAATCTTGCAGCTCACATTCACCGCCCTGATCGCAGATTGGACAATCGAGGGGGTGATTGATCAACAAAAACTCCATCACACCGCGCTGCGCATCCACGGCACGCCGTGATTCGGTAAAGACCCGCATGCCATCGGCGACTGGTGTCGCACAAGCAGGCAGTGGTTTGGGTGCTTTTTCGACATCCACCAAACACATGCGGCAGTTGGCAGCGATGGACAGTTTGTGGTGATAACAAAAGCGCGGGATGTCCACCCCAATCTGATCGGATGCCTCAATGATCATGGAGCCAGCGGGCACACTGACCGACTGTCCATCGATCTCGAGTGTCACCATCTGCACGTCTTGTTTTTCAACCGTTGCCATAACTTATGCTGCCTCACCCACTGGGGTTTCGACCATGGAGCGGCCATGCTCAATGAAATACTCAAACTCATGCCTAAAGTGGCGCAAGAAGCCCTGCACCGGCCAAGCGGCTGCCTCACCGAACGCACAAATGGTGTGACCTTCAATTTGCCCAGCGGCTGATTCCAGGAGATCCAAGTCACCTGGCTTGGCTTGGCCGGCCATGATTTTTTGTAACAAGCGA
>JAGYMV010000213.1 GCA_018400355.1 Wenzhouxiangella sp. | reverse complement strand
TGGAAAATCCAACCACTCCGGCTCGATGTGCACCACCACTTGCCCAGTGGCCTGATCTTTGATCGGATACATGGGCACCACCTTGGCTCGGCCCAAGCGAGCGAGTTCTGGCAAGGCCTTCGCGGTGGCTGTTTCTATCCCAAAAAATGGCACAAAAACCGAGCGCTTGGGCCCAAAGTCTTGATCGGGCGCGTACCACAACACCTTGCCTGATCTCAAATGACGCACCATGCCACGCAGATCATCGCGATCAAACATGTGCTCGGCGTATCGTTGCCGGCCATTGTTTTGGAAGCGTTCCAACACAGGGTTGTTCAATGGTCGATAGATGCCGCTCGATGGACAGGCTTGACCAAACACCCGAGCCGCCCATTCCAAGCAGACGTTGTGGCCGGTGACCAACAACACCCCCTGGCCCGTGGCGGTGATCGCTTCGACGTGCTCTAGGCCCACCACTTGGCCTTCATCAAGACACACCGGCTTTTGTTGAGTCCAGGCCACAGCCATTTCGCCAACGGCCTCGCCAAGGTATCTAAAGTGTTGCCGACACATGGCCCCACGCTCCTCCAAACTTAAGGCCGGGAAACACCAAGCCAGGTTTTGATCAACGATTTTTTTTCGTCGGCTGAGGGTTTTTTCCATCACCCAACCCAACCAACGGGTCGCGGCTCGGGCTTGGCGAACATTCAATCGCCCCACCGCATAAATCGGCAAAAGCCCAAGATGGGTCACGACCCGCTGTATGAAGGCACTCAACATATCACTATTATCACGACTTTTGATGTGGTCTGTGAGACACTCATTTTTATTATGTTGTGGATTTACCGCGCCCTTGTCTTCTTGCTCGAGCCATTCGCTCTCAGGCGACTGGCGCGTTTGGCGCGCGCGTGTTCTGATGCCACCCAAGCCGCCGAGACCTCCAGACTTGGACACTTTCCTTTAAGACACCCCGGCACACCCCCACCCGACCTGTGGCTTCACGGGGCATCGGTTGGCGAGGTGGCCACGCTCACACCCTTGATTGAGCATTGGCTAAGACAAGGACAACGCTTGTTGGTCACCACCTTCACCCCCACAGGTCTTGACCAACTTCACGCTCGGTTTGGTTCGACGATCGAAACCGCATTTTTGCCCTTGGATGGCCGAGCGGCGGTGCGCCGTTGGTTGCGTGCCATTCAGCCGCCGGCTCTGGTGGTCCCAGAGACCGAGTTGTGGCCGGAGCTTTATCATCAATGCCGCGAAGCCGACATACCCATCGTTGTTGTGAATGCGCGCTTGTCTAAGCGTCGGCTCAACCGCTACCGCCGTGGGCGTTTGTTGTATCGGCACGCAATCAAAGCCATTGCGTTTGCTGCCTGCCAAAGTGAAGCCGAAGCCAAACGCTGGCAACAACTTGGGCTCGCCAAACACGCCATTGCCGTGACCGGCAACCTGAAAGCCTCAGGCTTGTTGAGCGTGTTGGCTTTGCCCAACGCACCCGATCCCAATACCCCCAAGCCACGCATGGGCACATCGAACCGTTTTGTGTGGACAGCCGGCAGCGTCCACCCAAGAGAGGATGCGATGGTCTTGGTCGCGCATCAGGCGCTTTTAAAAGACCACCCAAAAGCGTGTCTGATCATCGCGCCTCGGCACTTGAAAAATGTGGAGGCCATGCAACAACAGCTCAATCAATTGGGACTTGATTGGGCGCGCTTTGACCCATTACTTGCACGCAACACCGACACCCACCCTGCCGTCTATTTAATCGAAGAGATGGGACAACTGATGGCGGCCTATGCCTTGGCCGATGCCTGCTTTGTGGGTGGGACCTTGGTGGATGTGGGCGGGCACAAC
>JAGYMV010000212.1 GCA_018400355.1 Wenzhouxiangella sp. | reverse complement strand
AAGACCAGGCTCATACAAGCACATTTGCATGTAGCGATCGAAAGGCATCGGCCCGTGTTGACGGATCCAATCGACAATGCGCTCACCCAAAGTGTGCGATAACTCAATGAGTTCTGGTGGTGGGGTTGGTAAATCAATGGCCGATTGCATCGTCACATTGTATCGGTTTCCAATGGATGTATAAGACCATGACAACACAAACACCCGTCGCAATTATCACTGGCGGTGCGCGCCGAATCGGGGCTGAGATTGCCCAGCATTTGCACGCGCGGGGCCTGAATCTGTTGATCCATTACCGCGCCTCATCTGCTGAGGCAGAGGCGCTGGCCGCGTCTTTGAATCAAAAACGCACAGGCTCGGTTGCCACGGTGGGTGTGGACTTGGGCGATGAATCGGTGGGCGAGGTCATCAGAGACCGTGCATTGAGTGCTTTCGGGCGCATTGATTTGTTGGTCAACAACGCCTCGAGCTTTTATCCAACCCCTGTCCATGAGACCACGCATGCACAGTGGGAAGATCTCATGATCTCCAACCTGCAAGGGCCGTTTATGGTCTCTCAGGCCTGCGCGCCGATTCTGAGTGAGTATCAAGGCGCCATTGTTAATTTGGTCGACATTCATGCCATGGTGCCACTCAAAGACCATGTGCCCTACGTATCGGCCAAAGCGGGGTTGTTGATGCAAACCAAAGCCTTGGCCAAGGATTTGGCGCCAAGTGTCCGCGTCAATGGCGTGGCGCCCGGATCGATTCTATGGCCAGAAGCTGAAATCAACGACACAGATAAGCATCAAGCGATGCTCGCCAAAATCCCATTGGCGCGCCAAGGTGAGCCAGCCGATATTGCCAAAGCAGTGGCTTTTCTTGGGCTCGATGCCCCCTACATCACCGGACAGATCTTAGCAGTCGATGGCGGACGCCTACTGAACATGTAGGCCCGAAACGATCGGATGCGGTTTGGGGGTTAAGAGGCCTGCTTGATCAATTGGCTGATGGCCCGAAATTTCGGGTGGTTGGCATCGCCCATCCATTCAAAAATCACCATCTCGACAGAACTGGCAAACCCACCGGCTTGGTACATGCGCTGGATGCCCACTTGCTTATTGGTCAGCGAACGACTGGAGATGGCATCTTCAACCACATGAACCCCATAGCCTTTGGCCAATAAAGTCGCAGCGGTTTGCCAGACACAGACATGGGCCTCAATGCCTGCCAAGATGATGTGTGGCCGGTTGGCCGATTCAATCGCTTCCATGAGCTGACGGTCTTGGCAACAACCAAAGCTGACCTTATGACACGGTGTTTGGTCGACCAACAATTCAGCCAATGGGGCCACGGTGGGGCCAAGCTTGTCTGGGACCTGCTCGGCCCAGACGATGGGCACATCGAGTTGTTGGCTGGCTTCAATTAAAAGCTTTTGTTGCCTTATCATGGCCTCCGACTCATGCATCAGACCGGCCAGGCGGCCTTGCACATCGACCAGTAACAGCACGCTGTTCTCAGGTGTCGGGTGTTGGTCAGCGCGGGGTCGTTGAGAGTTCATACAGGCGTCCTTGAACATATTAGATAGAACCATTATCCCATTTCAAATGGGTGGCGCACCAGCGAGCGGTCACCACCAAACGCCGCCCAAAGGGTTGCATAGGTTTGATCTAAGCCGGGGTGTTTGCGGTTCGGGGCCAGATCGGCCAAGGGTTTTAGGACATGCGCATAGCGGGTGATTTCGTCTCTGGGTAAGACCAAACCATCAAACTCACCCATCCAGTCGTCGTACAGCAATAAGTCGATGTCCAGGACTCGATCAGAGAATTTGGGTTGGTTGCGGTCTCGACCATGCTGATCTTCT
>JAGYMV010000211.1 GCA_018400355.1 Wenzhouxiangella sp. | reverse complement strand
TGGCTGGCCTATGATGATGTGGTCAGTTGTGCCATTTGCTGTGCCGGCGAAATCACCCGAACCGTTGACCTAGACACCGGTGAGAGCTGGCTTGAAGGCATCACCATTGATCCCGATCTCTTTGAAATGGATTTTTTTGCTCGATCCGATTTGGCCGAATGCGGCGGTCCATGGCTGGCGTCTCTAGAAAAAATGGCGCCCGAGACTGGCCCCATCACTTTCTCGCTAAATGAGTGGTTCGCCAAACGAGATGAGCTGATTGAGGCGTGTGAAAGTGTGGTTCCCTAACGAACTTGGCGAATGCATACTTAATAAAGACCAAAGAATAAGGATCGAGTCCCAGACACAGCCTGAAACTTAGAGAATCGAGTCACCTCGAATGAAGACTTTGAATCATTACCCAATCACCCATCCATCATCCGCAAATCACCAACCGATCAACCAAGGGGCACCATGACGAATTCAACCCGAGCTTTAGCCACCAAAGCGCGCGCCAGCACAAGCTGCACCATGGCTGTTGTGCTGCTGACCTCTTTGGCCATGACGGACGCCAGCGCGGTTACTCAAACCAAGCCCACCACAACGGCGCAAGGAGATACCGAGGTACAAACTCAGCCACAAGCCATCGCCTATGAAACGCTCCCGCCCCTATGGCAAACCCGACTCAAGGTCTCTTGTTACATGTTTGACAACAATGACCGCGACAACACCACATGCATCCAAGAAAAAGTCGACAGACTCTCCGAAGCACTGGTCAGGCGTGACGAACCCAGAACTAAGGAAAACCGCCACTTCTGGTACCTCGTTGAAGACCTCATTCAAAGCCTCGTCGTCGAACTGCCCTTTCACCCCGAGTGCCTCGATCACATTAACCTCTCCTCGCTGGCACGCAGCGAAGCTGCCGAAGCCCCGTCATTTCGATGCGAAAGCGACTACAAATCTGAGATCGAGGCCTATGACACCCGCGCGTTTCTGGCCGAGATGCCCCTCAGCCCCAACGTGCCCTTTCCACACAGCAATGGCTATATCTACTTTCGCATCGCCCAACGCGAGTTTCACCCAGACCAAGGCGTCACCTACTGGATCGATCTAATCGAAAACGGTGGGGGCACCGGCAATTTTGCATCGATTTGGCAGTTTTATCAGCCCCCAGACCAACGCTTTGGCGCCGGGACCTTTGAGGTCCAGCACACCATCTACGGCGGCGACCGATGCGACCGTGGCCGCATGGAAACCGTTGAGGTCATCAACAACCGACTCACTTTCAAAGCCGCCATCACCCCTTTTGGTCTATTGAACCCCGATGGCCCAGCCATCAACCGCTTGCCCATGCTCTTAGAGGCTCTGGAAAATTCCCCAGCAGAAGGGGGCATTGAGTCGACCTTAAGAGAAATCACCAGTCGAGAAGAAGGCACTTTTATGAATTGGTATGCCTACAGCGATGTTGTCAACGCCAACGGTGGCCTGTGTGGCGGCCAGATCATTCAAACCCGTCACATCCCCACCGGCGAGACCTGGCTCGAAGAAATCGCTGTCAATGCCCACATCGCCCCTCAGCAATTCTTTCACAACCCCAAACTCGTGGAATGCGGGGGTGCCTGGTTGCAATCGATCACAGAACAGGCCAACGGCGAAGAATTCGTTCGTTTCCGACCCACGGAATGGCTGATCAAACGAGAAGAACTCAGAGGGGCCTGTGAAGGGGTGGGGCCATAAGCCACCCCGCCCGAATCACAGGCCTCAGAGGCTCGGATGACACAGCAGGGCATTTCGTGCTCTAATAAAAAGACTTTTTAAGAAATATCCTAGAAAGTGACCTAGAAGATTACCTAGGAAGGCTATGC
>JAGYMV010000210.1 GCA_018400355.1 Wenzhouxiangella sp. | reverse complement strand
ACTTTAAAAGCTTTTGACGGAAATACTCCAAGTGCTTCGGGCACATATACTTCTCCGTCTCTTTGGGCTTATACCCCTTGGTCAGCTTGACTGGTTTCTTAGTCGTTGCCATTTAACTCTCTCGATGCCTCTTGCAATCGTATTGTCATCATAGAAATGCTTGTTCGTAGCCGACCGATTATATATCCTTTCGGTATGTCCGTGACAAGACTTCTTCATGGTTTGATCAAAGCCTACCGTTACTTACTCTCGCCATGGATTGGCGGGCAGTGCCGTTTTAGCCCCACCTGCTCGGTGTATGCCGAACAAGCCATCGAACTGCACGGCCCGTGGCGCGGGAGCTGGCTGGCCATCAAGCGCTTGGCCCGCTGTCACCCCTTGTGCCCCGGTGGCGAAGACCCCGTCCCTGGAAACGAAGACCACACACCGTAAGCCAATGCCTCAAATCATGGCCGCGGACCACAGCAAGAAAACGCCTGATTGGCGTCGCTGGGCGGTCAGCTCTGCAGCCAAAGATGAATTATTTGGGGTATGCTTTGAGATATGACAGACGCAGGGATCTGGAACATTTGGCCTGTGACGATCGCCGTGTTGGTGGCGCTGGGTCTTTTTTGGGCTTTCTGGCGGGTCTGGCCCACCCCTCTGGGGCGAGCGTCGCAATGGGTTGAGCGCCACCGCGGTGGCTTAAAATCCAAGCGCACCGTGGCCGGTGGCATCGAGTGGCATGATCTAGAAGGCGGCTGCGGTGAGCCATTGGTGCTGCTGCACGGCTTCAACGGCGATGCCCACCACTTTGCCCGCGCGGCGCGCCACCTCAAAGGCCACTTTCGGATCATCGCCCCAGACCTCCCAGGTTTTGGCGAAACCGCTTCAGCCGTTGCCATCAGCCACCGCATTGAAGACATTGCCCAGCGTTTGTTGGATTGGCTCGATGACCAGCAGATCGACACCTTCTATCTCGGCGGCAACTCCATGGGCGGCTACATTGCCACCGCCATGGCTCAGATCGCCCCAGAGCGGGTTAGAGCCTTGTGGCTCTTGGCACCCGGTGGGGTGCGCTCGGCACCGCTCTCACCGGTGCTACAGGAGGTTTCAGAGGACCGCCACAACCCGTTGGTGGTCAGAAACCACGACGATTTTGTTCGGCTGCTCGATTATTGCTTTGTCCACAGACCGTGGATGCCCACCCCATTACTCCGCATGCTCGGCGAGCGCGCAGCGAAAACCTGCCAGCAAAGCCTGCATATATTCGATGCCATGCTCAATGACTCACCGGCTTTGGAGACTTTGGCCGAGGGCCTACAAACGCCAGCGCTGATTGTTTGGGGTCAAAACGATCAAGTCTTGGATGTGGCGGGGGGTGCGATCATCAGCGCACTGATGCCCAATGCAGAACTGATGATCATGCCCAACATCGGCCACTTGCCCATGCTAGAAGCCCCCAAAGCCAGCGCTGAAGCGTGGCTGGCTTTTGCAGAACAAACGGCCCGACAGACCCACAAAACGGCAGAGACTCCTTAACCAACCCCCATGGACAAGCCTCCACAAAAAGGATCCATGCCGTGATCCCCGCCAGCGACGCACCAAAATCCCTGTGTTTGATTCGCTTGTCGGCCTTGGGCGATATTTGCCACGCGCTGCCCATGGTCCGAGCGCTCCAAGCGGCGTGGCCACACACTCAGATCACCTGGCTCATCGGTAAAAAAGAAGCGCCACTGGTGGCGCATTTGCCCAACATTCGTTTCTTGGTCTTTGACAAATCCGCCAACCTCGCGAGCTTTCGGGCAATCAAAAAAACATTGGCCCATGAACGCTTTGATGTGTTGGTGTTGGCACAGACCTCCATTC
>JAGYMV010000021.1 GCA_018400355.1 Wenzhouxiangella sp. | reverse complement strand
TGACGGGAGTGACTCAGGGTCGTCATGGGCCTTAGAGGGCCAATACCGCATCGACTTTTCAGTCGAAACAATCAATGATCCCCTGGCACCAGACGGCTCAGTCTGGTTAACCGCTGATGTGTATCAGTGGGATCTGTCTGAGGAAGAC
Source organism: Wenzhouxiangella sp. (assembly GCA_018400355.1). Classification (GTDB taxonomy): domain Bacteria; phylum Pseudomonadota; class Gammaproteobacteria; order Xanthomonadales; family Wenzhouxiangellaceae; genus Wenzhouxiangella. The sequence continues at coordinate 10,142 of JAGYMV010000021.1, read as the reverse complement.
TGGGTGTTTTTTACAGACACACTGTTGGGTGCGCCCATGGGCCAGCCACAAGTGTTGAGTATTTCTGGCCAACAGGGCGGATCTGGGCCAAGAGAGGCCGCTCTGTATGTCGAAGCCGTGGTTGAGCGTTTTGAGCCATGAACACTTGGGTTCTTGAAGGCCGTCGCCCGTATGCCTTGATCGCCTTGGCCTGCATTGGTCTGTTGGGCTATGCCTACTATGCAGAATTTGTCATGGGTCTAGAGCCTTGCCCATTGTGCATGCTCCAGCGCCTAGGATTCATGGGCATTTTGTTTGTGGCATTGATTGCTTGGGCCCATGGCCCAAAACGTCTGGGACGCCGGCTGTATGCCATCCCAATGATTCTCAGTGCGGGTTGGGGCGTGACCACATCTTACCGTCACCTCTGGCTTCAGAGCTTGCCTGCAGACGAAGTGCCCGACTGTGGGCCAGGTCTTGAGTTCATGCAATCTTATGGATTTACTTGGGCTGAGATATTGGCTGAGGCCTTCACCGGTGCAGGCCAATGCGCTGAAATTGACTGGGTATTTTTGGGCCTGTCGATGCCTGCCTGGACCCTAATCTGGTATGTTGCTCTGATGGTGTTTGTGGTGGCCACCTTGTTTTGGGGGCACGGTGTGCTCAATAAGCCATCAAAATAAACCGCATTGCCATCGCCATCTCCATCGCAATCCTAGGCCAAGAACGGTGAAATCAAATGGGAACTCAAAGCACGTCAGTGAAGGTGGTTAAAACACCCAAAGGTTGGACGCCTGATTCATGGCGCGCCAAGCCTGCTTTGCAGCAAGCCCGTTACCCAGATCAAGAGGCGTTGGCGTCCACTTTAGGTCAGTTGTCGACATTGCCGCCTTTGGTGACTTCTTGGGAAATTCTCTCGCTCAAAGAGCAAATCGCAGAGGCGCAAGCAGGTCGTCGCTTTTTTCTTCAAGGCGGGGATTGCGCTGAGTTGTTTTCAGAATGCGAGTCCTCTATTGTGGCCAACCGTTTAAAGGTGTTGCTGCAAATGTCTCTGATCTTGTTGCACGGCCTCGAAATGCCGGTGCTGCGGGTCGGGCGTTTTGCTGGGCAGTATGCCAAGCCAAGGTCTGAGGATCTAGAAACGATCGATGGGGTGACGCTCCCAAGCTATCGTGGCGATTTGGTGAATGCAGCGGCGTTTACTGAAGAGGCTCGCATCCCCAATCCCAATCGACTCTTGGAGGCCTACTCGCGCTCTGCAATCACCATGAACTTTGTCAGAGGCTTGGTGGATGGTGGTTTTGCCGATCTTCATCACCCCGAGTACTGGGATCTGGGTTGGGTGGAGCATTCGCCTTTGGCAGAAGAGTTCCATCGCATTAGCCACAGCATTGGAAGCTCGGTGCGGTTTGTGGAGACCATTACGGGCCGAACCCCTGGCAGTTTGAAGCGGGTGGACTTCTTCACCTCTCATGAGGCGCTTCACCTAGAGTATGAGCGGGCATTGACTCGCGAGGTCCCCAGGCAATGGGGGCATTTCAATTTATCAACCCACTTCCCTTGGGTAGGGCTTCGCACCGCACAAGTGGACGGTGCGCACGTTGAGTTGATGCGGGGCATCAGAAATCCAGTCGGCATCAAAGTCGGTCCTGGCATGTCTGGTGGTGAGGTCAAGGATTTATTAAATCACATCAATCCTGATAACGAAGCGGGGCGGGTGGTATTGATTCATCGCTTGGGTGCTGATGCCATCGAGTCTGAATTGCCTGGATTGATTGAAGCCGTGAAGACCACGGGTTCACCTGTTCTTTGGATCTGCGATCCAATGCATGGCAACACAGAGAAAACCAGCAATGGGTATAAGACCCGCCAGTTTGAGAAGATTCAATACGAAGTCGAGCAGGCCATCGATATCCACCACAAGATGGGCTCTCGTCTGGGTGGCTTGCACTTAGAGCTCACGGGCGAGAACGTCACCGAGTGTATCGGCGGGGCACGTCGTTTGGATGAAACGGACTTGCTCACAGCCTATAAAACAACGGTGGATCCGCGACTAAACTATGAGCAAGCGCTGGAACTGGCGATGCTCGTTGTTAAAAAACACCGAAGCATCGCCTAGCCTTTGGGTTTGATTGCCAAAGAGGCCTTCTTAGAGGAGGCCTTGGACGGCGTCGCGCTCCTCTCTCAATTCTTGATCGGTTGCATCCATTCTCGCCTGAGAGAATTCATTGATTGGGAGGTCTTGCACAATGGTCCATTGACCATTTTTGCAGGTGCAAGGGAACGAATAGATCACGCCAGGTGCAATGCCATAACTGCCATCGGATGGAACCGCCATGGACACCCAATCATTGGCGGGTGTGCCCAGCGCCCAGTCTCTGATGTGGTCAATTGCACTGGAAGCGGCCGACGCGGCACTTGAGGCGCCCCGTGCTTTGATGATGGCCGCCCCTCTTTGCTGAACGGTCGGGATAAAGTCGTTTTCATACCAAGACATCTCAACATCATCCATGACACCGGTGCCTTTGACTTCCACATGATGCAAGTCTGGGTACTGGGTGGATGAGTGATTGCCCCAAATGGTCATGCGGCTGATCTCGCTGTGATGGACGTCAAGCTTGCCAGCCAATTGCGCCAGAGCCCGATTGTGGTCTAAGCGGGTCATCGCTGTGAAGTTCTCAGGAGGGATATCGGGCGCATTGGCTTGGGCAATCAAGGCGTTGGTGTTGGCGGGGTTGCCGACCACCAGAACCTTGACATCGCGGCTGGCCACGCGGTTCAGTGATTGCCCTTGAGGCCCAAAGATTTTTCCATTTTCACTTAACAGGTCTGCTCTTTCCATGCCCGGCCCACGCGGTTTGGCACCCACCAAAATGGCATAGTCTGCTTGATCGAAGCCTTCATCCAAGTCGCTGGTCGCGATCACGCCATGCACCAGACCAAACGCTGCATCATCAATCTCCATCACCACACCTTTGAGCATATCGAGGGCTGGTGGGATTTCGATGAGTTGCAAGATAACAGGCTGGTCCTTGCCGAGCATATCACCGGAGGCAATTCTGAAAATCAGCTGGTAACCGATCTGACCAGCCGCACCAGTGATGGCAACGCGAACAGGGGCTTTCATGGGTTAATTCTCCAATCAATGGGTATGAAAACCTTATTTTAGCGCACTCTGAAGGCTGTGATGGGCGCGCGAGACAGCTCTCGTGGTTTTGGGGTAGGCTTGTGGTTCAATTCAATGATTGATGGTAAGGAGTCGGTCAGCATGTCCACCCGAAAAGACAGTCTACAGTTAATGCGCGCAGCACTCATGATGGGGTTTGCATGCACGTTTATAGGTTCAGCCAGTGCCTACGACCGCGTCACAGGCGAGCTGTTCGCTACACGCTCTGATGTGATGGGGCAACATGGCATGGCGGCCACCTCTCATCCTCTGGCCACCCAAATTGCTTTGGATATTTTGAAACAAGGTGGACACGCAGTGGATGCGGCGGTCGCGGCCAATGCAGCGTTGGGCTTGATGGAACCAACGGGCAATGGGCTTGGTGGTGATTTGTTTGCCATTGTCTGGGATGCCGAGACAGAGACCTTGACCGGCTACAACGGGTCGGGTCGTTCACCTGAGAGTCTGACCTTGGAATGGTTTGAGTCGAATGGCTATGAGGACATACCCAAACGCGGTCCACTGCCGGTGTCAGTGCCGGGCGTGATCGATGGGTGGTTTGCATTGCATGACCGCTATGGTCGTCTGGAAATGGCAGACGTGTTGGCACCCAGCATTGAATATGCGCGCCAAGGCCATCCCGTGCATGATCTGATTGCCTGGTACTGGGACCGCTCGGTGCCTGTTTTATCGGAATACCCTGGATTTTCGGAGCAATTCACCATTGATGGCCGCGCGCCTCGCGCGGGCGAGCTTTGGAAAAACCCCAACTATGCCGACACCCTTGAGGTGTTGGTGCGGGAAGGGCGAGATGGATTCTACAAAGGCGAGTTGGCACAAAGAATCAGTGATTACATGGAAGCGCACGGTGGCTTTTTAAGCTATGACGACCTCGCCAACCACCGGGGCAATTGGGTGGCGCCTGTTTCCACCAACTACAGAGGCTATGACGTGTGGCAAATCCCGCCCAATGGTCAGGGCATTGCGGGACTGCAGATTTTGAACCTTTTGGAGGCTTTTGATCTGGCCTCTTATGGCTTTGGTTCGCCCGAGCATGTGCACTTATTCGTCGAGGCCAAGAAGTTGGCTTTCGAAGACCGAGCACGCCATTATGCTGATCCCGACTATATGGATGTGGATGTCGACTGGCTGATTTCCAAAGACTATGCCGATGAAAGGCGTGAGCTCATCGATCCAGACCGCGCGGCACGCACGGTGGAAGCTGGGCGGGCGCAACTCAATGAGGGTGACACGATTTATCTGACCACCGCAGATCAATACGGCAACATGGTGTCGTTGATCCAATCAAACTATCGAGGCATGGGGTCTGGCATGGCCCCTCCCGGCACGGGCTTTATTCTGCAAAACAGGGGTGAAATGTTTGTCTTGAAAGAAGGCCACCCAAACACATTTGCACCTGGAAAGCGGCCCTTTCACACCATTATCCCTGCGTTTATTACAAAAGATGGTGCGCCTTGGGTGAGTTTTGGGCTGATGGGCGGTGGCATGCAGCCCCAAGGGCATGCACAAATCGTGATGAACTTAGTCGACTTTGGCATGGGCCTGCAAGAGGCCGGTGACGCGCCGAGAATTCATCACACCGGCTCAACTGAGCCGACAGGGCAGGCCATTCAAATGACCGACGGAGGAGCGATCAATTTGGAGTCTGGTTTCCCTTATTCGACCGTCCGCGCCTTGATGGATAAAGGGCACACGGTCACGTGGGCCAGAGGGCCTTATGGTGGCTATCAAGCCATTATGGTTGAGGTCGATGATGCGGCAAGTCCACCAGTGAGAATCTATCGGGGAGCCTCGGAGTCTCGCAAGGACGGGCAAGCAGCAGGCTATTAGCCAGCGACGGTCTTAAGGCTTGGGCACGAGATAGTGCATGCTAAATCGTGCCTCGCCATCCAACCAGACTTGCTCGGCTTTGAGGCCGGCTTGCGCTGCCAAGTTTTGGAAGTCTTCAATGGTGTACTTGTGGGAGCTTTCCGTGTGGATTGTCTCGCCTACGGCAAAGTCAAAGCGCTGATTGGCCACCACAATGGTGGTGGGTGTTTTTGCCACCAAATGCATTTCGATCCGATTGAGCACTGGATTAAATCGAGCTTCATGCTCGAATGCGTCGAGATCAAGTTCGGCCCCCAATTCCTCTTTTAATCGAGCCAATAGGTTCTTGTTGAACTGTGCTGTGATGCCTTCATCATCGTCATAGGCACGCAGCAATTGATCCACTGGCTTAACTAAATCCACGCCAACCAGCACAGCCCCATTTTTCTGAGCAATCTTGGCCATTCTTTGTAAAAAGCCCAGCGCTTCTTCGCGCGTGAAATTTCCAATGGTCGAACCAGGGAAATAAACCACACGACGGCTGGCAGGTGGGTCGAGAGACAAGTCGTCTGGATCAATGTCTTGGGTGTAATCAGCCTCCAAAGGGATGATGTCAAGCGCTGGGAATGAGGCCTGCAGTGCCTCAACCGATAAAGCCAGAGCGGTTGGCGAAATCTCAATGGGGGTATAAGCTCTCGGCGTCGTCAGCGAGGCGAGCAGTTGTTGTGTTTTCGTGCCAGCACCAGAGCCAAACTCAATGATGTGCGCATTGGGACCAATTAACTGGCTGATCTTTGGCAGTTGGGTTTCATGCAGTTCCAAATCTGCCCGTGTGACATAGTAATCTTTGGTTTCACAGATCTGCTCAAACAAATCAGAGCCTCGCTCATCATAGAGGTATTTGCAGGGCAAAAACCTCGGTGAGTGGGACAGGCCATTGATGACATCCAGCTCAAAATCATTCATTTAAAAATCGTCTTTATCGCTAAAAATTTGTTTTCTGTGACCAGATCCAGGGGACTCTTTAAAGATCTTTGGCGAGTCGGAGCCCACTGAATTGCCAACGGTCGGGTGGGTAGAAAAAGTTTCTATAGCTCACCCGAACATGACCGGCTGGTGTGGCACAGCTCCCGCCGCGAAGGACCATTTGATTGGCCATGAACTTGCCGTTGTATTCGCCAATCGCGCCTTCGACCGCCTTAAAGCCCCGATAGGGCGCGTAGCTTGATGCCGTCCACTCCCACACATCGCCAAACATTTGGACCAGGGGTTCTGTGGCTTTGGTCTCATCATCCGGTCGACTGGCTGGATGGTAGCGATTGGAGTCAGCAAAATGTCCTGTGGACTCAGCTCCAGTGGGCAGTGTTCGCGCCGCCGTTTCCCACTCCGCCTCGGTGGGCAACCGCGCGCCGGCCCAAAGAGCAAAGGCATGCGCTTCATAAAAGCTGATGTGGCAGATGGGTTCTTCTGGGTCGACCTCACGCCAGCAACCCAGTGTTTGCAGAAACCATTCGTCATCTTCATTGCGCCAGTACAAAGGCGCTTGAATGTCGTTGTCGCGACGCCACGCCCAGCCATCGGACAGCCACAGATTGACATTGTCATAGCCACCGTCGGCCATAAATTGAAGATACTCTCCGCAAGTCACCGGCCGCCTAGCCAGTGCGAAGTCTTCTAGGTAGACGGTGTGCGAGGGTGTTTCATTGTCAAAGTGAAAACCGAGAGGGTCTGTATGATCTTGTTCGCGATGACCAATTTCAACCAACCCACCTTGAATGCGGGTCCATGTTTGTTTGGCTGCGGGGCCAACGGGATCAGGGCGTTTGGTCCAAGCGGGCGCAATTGGGTTGAACCCAAAGGCATGTTTTAGATCAGTCACCATCAGTTCTTGATGTTGTTGCTCGTGGTTTAATCCCAGCACCACCAAGTCAATGAGCGGCCCAAGGTCGGTTTCGGGGACACGTGGCAGTAAGTCCGCCATGGACTCATCAATGTGTTGACGGTAGGCATCAACCTCTTGACAGTCTGGGCGCGACATCAGGCTTCTGTGCGCGCGGGGGAATTGTGCACCGACCCCGTTGTAGTAGGAGTTAAACAAATAGGCAAATTGCTCATTGATGGGCTGATAGTGAAACCCCCACCGATCTGCATAAGGCTTGAGAACAAAGGTCTCAAAAAACCAAGTGGTGTGCGCGCGGTGCCACTTCATTGGGCTGGCCCCAGGCATGGACTGGAGGTTTTGGTCTTCGGGGCTTAACCCCTCTGCCATCTTGCTTGATGTCTGCCTGACCTGCTGGAAAGCATCCAATAGCTGCTCGCCACCAGATTGACCAGTGGAAATAAACGCTGGATTTGAAGCCATAGGGGATGTTGATGTCGTTTTGGATTCAACTCCATTGTGACACAGCTCAGTGAACTTTTCTCTACACCCGCTTGGATGGGCTCCAAGCATCGAGTGCTTGATGTTTTTGAATCCGATAGCGTAACGACCGCTCGGTGATTTGTAATTGTTGTGCCGCCGCATGGCGGTCTTGATTGTTTTCATAAAGAGCATCACGGATCACCATCTGCTCGGTTCTATTCAGAGCTTCTTGCAGCGATTCGCTGGGTTGGATGGCACGCAACTGCGCTCTGGCGGGGGATGCGAGGGGATCGGTGAGATCAAGATCACCGACTTCAATCTCAGGCCCTGTTGACCAAAGCAAGGCCGCGCTCAGGCAATGCTTCAGTTCTCTGATATTGCCTGAGAAGGGGTGGTGTTGTACCGCGTGGCTTGCTTGGGGGCTGAGGTTCTTTGCTGGCAGACCGAGCTCTGTCGCGGCTTGTTTGAGGAAAAAAGAAACGAGTTGGGGCAGGTCAGTGGCCATTTGATGCAGAGATGGAAGCTCAATGTGGGCCACTTTCAGGCGGTGGTAGAGGTCAAGTCGGAATTGCCCTTGAGCCACCAACTCAGCCAGATCGCGGTGGCTGGCAGCAATCAAACGAATATCGATCGGATGTTCTGATTCAGCGCCCAGTGGCCGGATGGTGCGCTCTTCAATGGCACGGAGTAGCTTGACTTGCATGACCGGCGGCAGTTCTCCGACCTCATCTAAAAACACAGTGCCTCGATGCGCCATCGGGAAAAGGCCCTTTTTTTGTTTTTTTGCGCCCGTAAAAGCGCCTTCACTGTGTCCAAATAGCTCACTTTCAAAAAGCTCGGCGGGGATCGCGCCACAATTGATGGCGACCCATGGCCTGTGTTGGCGTGTGCTGTGGTGGTGGATCAGTCGAGCAACCAGTTCTTTACCAGTCCCCGATGGGCCTTGAATCAGCGTGGTGATATGGACTTGGGCCAAACGCGCGATCTGATCTTTAAGCACAAGGATCTTGGGGCTTTGGCCAATCAAGGCCGATTCAATGGGTTGTTGCCACGGAGGTTTGGTGTGCATGAGCAGACCATGCCAGCCCAAGCAATCGCCTATCCATCCGAATTTGGCGGTAAAATAGGGCCGAAAACACCGCCATTATTTGATAAATCAAGGCAAATCCATCAAAATAAGCGGTCTAGTGGCGATCTTCTACTAACTTACGACCCAGGGAATCAAACCAAATGAATTTTCATGAATATCAGGCAAAGGACCTGTTTGCTGAGTATGGCATTCCAGTCCCCAAAGGTGAGCTTGCCACCACCCCAGATGAAGCTGTGGAAGCAGCCAAAAAAGTAGGCGGTACCGAGTGGGTCGTCAAAGCCCAAGTCCACGCCGGTGGTCGCGGTAAAGCGGGTGGTGTGAAGTTGGCAGACAGTCTCGAGCAAGTCCGCGCCGAAGCCGAACGCATGTTGGGCATGAACATTGAGACTTACCAAACGGGTGGCTTGGCGCTTCCAGTGAACAGTGTGTTGATTGCTGAAGCAACCGATATTGCTCAAGAGTTGTACTTGGGTGCATTGGTCGATCGCGAGCACAAGGCGATCATTTTTATGGGCTCAGCAGCCGGTGGCGTTGACATCGAGCAGGTCGCCTCAGAGACGCCTGAAAAAATCATCACGGCCGTGATGGATACAGCCGCAGGATTCATGCCCTATCAAGCCAGACAAATCGGCTTCAACATGGGTTTGGATGCGCGCCAAGTCGGCCAATTGACCAAAATCATGGCCGGTCTTTACAAGTTGTTCATTGAAAAAGACATTGGTTTGATGGAAGTCAATCCATTGATCATCGATGGTGAGGGCAACCTAAGTGCTTTGGATGCCAAGCTCAACGCCGACGACAATGCGCTCTATCGCCACCCTGCTTTGGCGGCGATGCGCGATGAGTCGCAAGAAGACCCCACCGAACTGGCAGCCAGCAAACACGATCTGAACTACGTCACGCTCGATGGGAACATCGCTTGTATGGTGAATGGTGCAGGCCTGGCGATGGCGACCATGGATGTCATCAAGCTCGCCGGTGGTGAGCCCGCCAATTTCTTGGATGTGGGCGGTGGCACCAACGCCGAGCGCGTCAAGGAGGCCTTTAAGCTGATTCTGTCTAGCGATAGCGTCGAGGCGATCTTGGTCAACATTTTTGGTGGCATTGTGCGGTGTGATTTGATTGCCGAGGGCATCATCAATGCGGTCCGAGAGATTGATTTGAATGTCCCGGTGGTGGTTCGCTTAGAAGGCACCAATGTCGATGAAGGCAAAAAGCTCTTGGCCGATAGTGGTTTGACCATCATCACAGCCGATGACCTCAATGACGGTGCCCGCAAAGCGGTTGCAGCTGTCCAAGCTTGAAGGAATGCATGAATCATGAGTGTTTTAATCAATAAAGATACACGCGTCATCACCCAAGGCTTTACTGGCGCGCAGGGCACCTTTCACTCCGAACAAGCGATTGCCTATGGCACGCAGTTGGTTGGTGGTGTCACACCAGGCAAAGGCGGCCAGAAGCACTTGGACCGGCCGGTCTTTAATACCGTAGAAGAAGCGGTTGAAGGCGTGGGGGCGGATGCTTCGATGATTTTTGTGCCACCTCCATTTGCTGCTGATGCCATCTTAGAAGCAGCCGATGCCGGCATTCGAGTGATCGTTTGTATCACCGAGGGCATTCCAGTGCTTGACATGATGCGCGTGAAAGCCGCGCTGGCTCATTATGATGATGTCACCTTGATCGGGCCCAACTGCCCAGGGATCATCACGCCAGGC
>JAGYMV010000209.1 GCA_018400355.1 Wenzhouxiangella sp. | reverse complement strand
TTTGACGGATGCGCTCGCGGATGCCCGCGATTTTTTCAGGGGCAAAGGTTTGGGAACAAATGCCGCAACAGCCGGCCTCATCCCAAGGCGGCAGATTGCCCTCATCAAGACCATCGACGGGGTTCCTGCAACCCGCGCAAATGCCTTTATCGGTGGGCTTTAAGTGATGGTCCACGCTGACCCGGTCATCGAATACAAAACACTCCCCTGACCACAAAGATTGCTCTGCATCCATGGTTCGGAGGTAGTTCAAGATGCCCCCTTCGAGCTGATAGACGGTCTTAAAGCCATGACGCTTCATGTAGGCACCGGCTTTTTCACAGCGCACACCACCCGTACAAAACATCGCCACTGGGCGATTGGGGTCCAGCGATTCCACAGACCAGTCCCGAAACTCGGAGAATGTATCGATTCTCGGATCAAGCGCACCAACAAAACTGCCGACCTCGCACTCATTGCGATTTCTGGTATCCACCAGCTGCACGTTGGGGTCTTGGATCAATTCATGCCATCGCTGGGGGTCGACATGCTCGGCGGTCTCTTGTGTGTGTGGCAACACATCAGGATCAAAGGTGATGATTTCGGGGCGAATTCTCACCCTGAGCCGTAAAAATGGCACAGTCTCGACCGGCTGCCAATTGGTGATCAAGGCACCCACCCCATGGGCGCTGGCCAGATAATCGATCCATTCATCGAGCCGCTCTTTGGGCCCACCCAGACTGAAATTGATGCCCTCAGGGGCAATCAAGACCGTCCCAATGAGCCCCAGCCGCTTGGCCTGCACACGCATTTCCGCCTGTTTTAAAGGCAAAGCATCAAGATCAATGAATTGATAGGCGCTCAACAACATCATGGGCTTATTTTACTCCGCCAAAGCCCAAGGGAGACAAAAGCATGAGAACAGCTTGCCGAAGGTCGCCCAGACCCGCTATAATTGGAGGGATTTAAAAACACACGCTGCTCGTTACGTGGTGCGGGGTTGCTGATTTGGGTCCAAGTTTGGTCATTCCAAGTCAGTTCGTAACCACAAGATCAGCGGAGGCTTAAACCCCGGACAAACGAACCAACAGACAACACCCAAAATAGATTGGTGTTTGGCGTTTGTCCAATGAAAATAAGGAAGTTCGACAATGCCTAATATCACCATGCGCCAAATGCTTGAAGCCGGCGTGCACTTTGGCCACCAAACCCGCTATTGGAATCCCAAGATGGAACCCTATATCTTCGGGGCGCGGGGCAAAATCCACATCATTAACTTAGAAGAAACCCTGCCTCTGTTCAAAGAGTCACTGGATTTCTTGAGCCGTTTGGCCAGCCGCCGTGGCAACGTCATGTTTGTCGGCACCAAACGCGCAGCCAGCCAAGCCATTGCAGAAGAGGCCGCGCGCTGTAACAGCCCCTATGTGTCTCACCGCTGGTTGGGTGGCATGCTCACCAACTTCAGAACCGTTCGTCAATCGATCAACCGCTTGAAAGAACTCGAGCAAATGGAAACCGATGGCAGCTTTGAGCGGCTCGTTAAAAAAGAAGTCCTTCAGTTAACCCGCGAAAGAGACAAGCTCCAGCAAAGCCTCGGCGGCATCAAAAACATGAATGGCTTACCTGATGCCTTGTTCGTGGTGGATGTTGGCCATGAAGCCATTGCCATTGCCGAAGCCAGAAAGCTTGGAATCCCTGTCATTGCTGTGGTTGACACCAACCACTCACCCGAGCAGGTCGACTATGTCATTCCTGGCAACGACGATGCCATCCGCGCCATTCGCCTTTACACCCAAATGGCGGCCGATGCGATCTTGGAAGGCCGTGCCTCAGCGCCCACGCCAGGTCCACAAGAAGGCAGTGATGAGTTTGTCGAGC
>JAGYMV010000208.1 GCA_018400355.1 Wenzhouxiangella sp. | reverse complement strand
CGCCTGTTGCATCTTTGGGTTAAATCCACCTGTGTGCCAGACGCCATTGAAGATTGGGGCATTGATCCATCCAAGCCAGTCTTTTATGTGCTCGATACCTATGCCGTGACCTCGGTATTGATCTTAGATGAGGTGCTCGAAAAAGCCGGGCTGCCCCTGGCCTCTCGACCCTTTGAGGCCGGTGGCATCCAACTGTCGCGAAGCTTTGGAGCGAATCGTCGCTATGAGGGCCTCTTTGTTCGAACCCTCAAAAGGCGGCGCCATTCTGCCAAGCTCAAGGCCCTGATTCAACAAATCACCCCCGAGGTGCTAGAAAAAAACGGCGATCTACAATTGGTGCCGGTCTCTGTGTTGGTGGGGCGCGCCCCCGATAAAGAAGCCAGTCTATTTAAAGTCTTATTTTCTGAGAACTGGGGCGCGGGTGGGCGGCTGCGGCGATTGATGTCAACGTTCGTGCACGGCCGCCACACCCTGGTTCAGCTGGGCCAACCCATGACCCTTGAGGCATTGTTTGCCGAAACCAAGGACCCAGAACAAGCGCTGGCCCGCATCAGTCGGGTGATGAGGGTGTATTTCAAGCGGGTGCGAAGCTCGGCGATTGGGCCCGACCGCTCCCACTTAAGAACCCTGATCGATGGTTTGATTCGAAGCGAGCCGGTTGAAAAAGCCATCGTTGCCAAAGCCCGGCGTGACCAAATCTCTGAAGAGAAAGCGCGGGCTTTGGCGTATGGCTATGCCAAAGAAATTGCCGCCAATTACTCTTATACCTTTGTGCTCGTTGCCAACAAAATCCTGACGTGGTTCTTGTACCGCATTTTCCGAGGCGTTGAAGTCAAACACTTCCAAGGGTTTAGGCCTCTGGCACCTGCTTATGAGGTGGTCTATGTGCCTTGCCACAGAAGCCACATTGATTATTTGTTGCTGTCGTATATCCTCTACCACCGTGGGCTCATGCCACCACATGTGGCCGCTGGCGTGAACCTCAACCTGCCGTTTGTCGGCTCGCTCATTCGACGTGGTGGTGGGTTTTTCCTCAGACGCTCGTTTCGATCAAAGCCCCTGTATGCGGCCGTGTTCAATGAATACGTGGCCATGATCCTGGGCAAAGGCGTCTCGTTGGAGTACTTCATTGAGGGTGGGCGATCTCGCACCGGCCGCTTGCTGCCCCCGAAGGTGGGGATGCTGGCCATGACCGTGCGCGCATTCTTGGCTCAACAAAAACGGCCCATCTTGTTTCAACCCGTCTCCATTGCCTATGAGCGCTTAGCAGAGGGTGATGCGTATCTGGCTGAGCTCTCTGGGCAGCAAAAAAAGCCAGAGTCTTTGAGCGATTTTCGAAACGTCTTCAACATCATTCGAAGGAACTACGGAGAAGTCACGGTCAGTTTTGGGGAACCTTTGTTTTTAGACAATCTGCTCGATCAGCACTCCCCCACGTGGCGCGGTGCGGCATTTGATGCGAGCCAACGACCCGAGTGGGTCTCTGATGTGGTGGATGAACTGGCCCAGCGCATTTTGGTGCACATCAACCAAGCAGCTCACATCAACCCGGTGAGCCTTTTGTCCATCGCGCTGCTCTCCACACCCAAACCGGCCTGGGATGAGGGTGACTTGCTCAAAATGCTCGCGGTTCTAAAGACAGTGTTTAGCGAAAAGACCTATTCAGACCGCATCACCATCACTGAAAAAAGCCCCCAAGAGATCATTGATTATGGGATTGAGCTTGGGCTAGTAGATCGACAGGCCCACCAGTCTGGGCCCATTGTGTCGGCCGACGAGAAAACCGCGGTGTTAATGGCTTATTTTAGAAACAACGCAGCGCATTTGTTGGCGATGAGCGCTTGGGTGGCTTCTTGCTA
>JAGYMV010000207.1 GCA_018400355.1 Wenzhouxiangella sp. | reverse complement strand
GTTTTGATCATTGCCTCCACCGTCACGGTGGTTGAGTTGCTCCTGCAAGCCTACTTTTATGAATTGAGCCGCACGCTCGGTATTTTTATCCCACTGATCGTCACCAACTGCACCATCTTGGCCAGAGCAGAGGCGTTTGCCTCCAAACAGCCTCCCCGCTTGGCCTTGCAAGATGGCTTGGCCCAGGGTCTGGGATTTGGGGCTGTATTGGTTTTTTTGGGTGCCACTCGCGAGTTGATTGGCCAAGGCAGTTTGTTTGCCAACGCAGACACCCTGCTGGGACCATGGGCCTCTGGTCTGACACTCACCCTCTTACCCAACAACCAAGGCCTGTTGCTCGCCCTATTGCCACCAGGTGCCTTTATTGGACTGGGCCTGATGGTGGCAGCAAGACAACATTGGGTGATGCGCACAGCGCGCAGAACCAAACAACACAACGAGGTAGCTGCCATTGGGCACCATGACCAAAGCCCAGCGTGAGGTGTTTTTTGAGCGCCTGAGCGCGCTCAATCCCCACCCGACCACCGAGCTGAAATTTTCCACACCCTTTGAGCTTCTGGTAGCGGTGACGCTGTCGGCACAAGCCACCGATGTGGGCGTCAACAAAGCCACTGAGAAGTTGTTCAAAGTGGCCAATACCCCAGAGGCCATCTTGGCTTTGGGCGTCGAGGGCTTGAAAAAATACATCAAAACGATCGGGCTTTTTAACAACAAAGCCAAAAACATCATCGCCACCTGTCAAATACTGATCGACCAACATCAAAGTGAGGTCCCCAGTGAGCGTGATGCGCTGGAAGCATTGCCTGGGGTGGGACGCAAAACCGCCAATGTGGTTTTGAATACGGCTTTCGGCCAACCGACCATGGCGGTCGACACACACATTTTCCGAGTCTCCAATCGCACAGGATTGGCCCCAGGAAAAACCCCCTTGGCCGTTGAGAAGGCATTGCTTAAGCGTGTGCCGGAGCACTACCTTTTAAACGCACACCACTGGTTGATTTTGCACGGTCGATACACCTGCAAAGCCAGAAACCCAGATTGTGCGCATTGTCCAGTGATTGATGTATGTCGTTGGAAAGACAAGAAAAAGTATCACAAAGACAAATAGTGTCAACCAGCGTAATTGATTCTCATCTGACTGGCCTGAAGGCAGTATCATAAGAGCACACTGTCTGATTTAAAGTCCCCCGAATGAATATAGATGCAACCGAACTGGCTCAGCGATTTCGAGGCTTTCAGCCCGTGGTCGTGGATGTTGAAACAGGCGGATTTAACCCCAAGACCGATGCCTTATTGGAATTGGCGCTGTGCGTGATCCACATGGATGAAGACGGCTGGTTGCACCCGGGTGAGGTGATGGTTCGACACATTCACCCGTTTGAAGGCGCCAACATTGAAGCCGCGGCTTTGGAATTCAATGGCATTCGACCCGATCACCCCTTACGCCCTGCCATTCATGAAGACCAAGCCCTTCGCGAGCTACTCACACCCGTCCGACAAGCGCTCCGTGATCATCATTGCAAACGGGCGGTCTTGGTCGGACACAACGCCCATTTTGATCTGGGATTTTTGAACGCCGCAGTTGAGCGCGTGGGGTACAAGAGAAACCCCTTCCACCCCTTTAGCTGTTTCGACACCGCCACCTTGGGTGGCTTGGCTTATGGACAAACCGTCTTGGCCCGCGCTGTGGCGGCGGCGGGGCTTGACTGGGAAGGGTCACGCGCGCACTCTGCTGCGTATGACACCGAGCGGACAGCGACCTTGTTTTGTACCATCTGCAACCGATGGCGCCAGTTGCAAAGCCTGGAAGTCGATTGAGGGTCACAAACGGTGTGCTTGATTGATCTTGCTTGATTGATCTTCTAGGGCACC
>JAGYMV010000206.1 GCA_018400355.1 Wenzhouxiangella sp. | reverse complement strand
CATCCAACAAACGCATTTTTGCCATCGGAGATGTCAATGGGGGCCCGATGTTTACCCATGTGGCCGGCTACCAAGCGGGCATCATCATCAAGCAGGTCTGTTTTAAGTTGCGGTTTGCCAAGGTCAATTACCAAGCACTGCCTTGGGTCACCTACACCGACCCTGAATTGGCGCATGTGGGATTGACCGAAGTACAAGCCAGAAAACAATTCGGTGAGCAAATTAAAATCGTTCGTTGGTCCATGGCCGATAACGACCGAGCGGTGGCCGAGGGCATTAAAGAAGGTGAGGTGAAAGTCATCGCCACACCCAAAGGCAAGATCTTGGGTGTCAGCATCATTGGCCCCCAAGCCGGGGAGCTGATCGCTGTGTGGACCTTGATGATCAATCAAGGCTTAAAAATTGGCGCCATGGCGCAGGTGATCTCACCCTACCCAACGCTTGGCGAGATCTCCAAGCGGGCCGCGGGGTCTTGGTACACACCCAGTTTATTTAGTGAAAAAACACGCCGCCTCGTGAAACTATTATCCAAGCTGCCTTTTTGATTGAAGGCATGATTCCAGGCAGCATCTCAAACACAATGGCGAGCAAGATCCCAGATGGCGCTCGCTCACACGATCAGTGGAGAACCACATGACCAAGCCTGTCGTTGCAGACAACAAACCCATTGAGGTGTCTTTAAAAAAAGACCAAAAAATCGCTTGGTGTACTTGTGGCCGGTCCAAAGACCAGCCCTATTGCGATGGGTCGCATGCTGGGACCGAGTTTAGGCCGTTAATTTTTAGTCCAAAGGCCGAGGAAAAAGCGTGGCTTTGTCAGTGCAAACACACCAAAAACCCACCCTTTTGCGATGGCTCTCACAAGCAATTTGGGGATGAGCAAGTCGGCGAGGCGCTGGACCAACCCAAAAGCGTTGAACCCGATGACAAAAACACCATGCCCGAGGCCAAGCCCACCCCAGAAGAACCCCACGTGGCACTGATCCACCAAATGGCCCGCGAGGACTTGAAGGCTTTTGGGAAACACGGGCCGATGGTGGCCATGGGTGTGCCCCGATCCAAGCTTCCCCATTGGGATGACATTCAGATACTCACCGCACAGCTCCACACTCGACCATTAGAAGACGAGGTTGATGTGGATACCCAATTGGTGATCGGCCCAGAGGCCAAGAAACCTTTGGTGTTAACCAAGCCCTTGTTTGTGTCAGACATGAGCTTTGGCGCTTTGTCACCTGAGGCCAAGATCGCGCTCGCGCGCGGGGCAGAGATGGCAGGGACGGGAATTTGTTCGGGCGAGGGTGGGATGCTGGCTGAAGAACAAGCCGAAAACAGTCGGTATTTGTTTGAGCTTGGTAGCGCGATGTTTGGCTGGGATGAGTCAATTGCTGAAAAAGTCCAAGCCTTTCATTTCAAAGGCGGGCAAGCAGCCAAGACAGGCACGGGTGGGCATTTGCCGGGTGTTAAAAACACCGAGATCATTGCCAAGGTCCGAGGGCTCACACCAGGCGAAGATGCCATTTCGCCTGCCGCCTTTAAAGATTTAAAAACGCCCAAGGATTTTAAGAATTTCGCCGATCGGGTTCGTGAAATTTCAGGGGGCATTCCGATTGGGTTTAAGTTATCGGCCAACCACATTGAAAAAGACATTCAGTTTGCGTTGGATGCCGGTGCTGACTACATTATTTTAGATGGCCGCGGCGGGGCAACAGGGGCGGCCCCTGAGATTTTCAGAGACCACATCAGTGTCGCAACCCTGCCCGCGCTGGCGCGTGCTAGGCGTTACTTGGATCAGCAAAAAGCCACTGGCAGAGTCACCTTAATCATCACCGGGGGCCTGCGATTGCCGATGGATTTTGTTAAAGCCATGGCCTTAGGT
>JAGYMV010000205.1 GCA_018400355.1 Wenzhouxiangella sp. | reverse complement strand
GACAAACGCTCAGTTGCGAGCCATCACTGGACAAGCACAATCGATACAGCAGCCGGTGGTAGGGGCGTGCCCCGCCCCCCCGCTCATTGCGTGGTTCGGTGGTCGGGCCCTTGGCGCCCCCAGAGGCGGCCCGCCGGCTGGGGTTGGAGGTTTGTGTCATACACCCCTAGATCACAATCACAAACCCCCATCATAACCCCAACCCAAGCCCAAGGCGAGCGCCAATCAGGTGCCCATAAAATGGGGCATTGTGGGCCTGGCGATCGGTGTTTGGATGACAACAGACTGGGTCTGAATGGTGGCTGTTTTGGCGCCGATGTGCGAGGTGCCAGAGCTTAAAGAATTTTTCCAGGATTGAACAATCCCTCGGGGTCCAATGCCTGTTTGATTTGGCGCATCGCCCAGAGTTTGCTTGGATCAGACCGCTCGGCCAAGGCATCGCGTCTGAGCATCCCCACGCCGTGTTCAGCAGAAATCGATCCGCGAAAGCGTTGGACTTGGTCAAACACATACTCAACGATGGCCGGTTCGTGCTCGACCAGCGAACGGGGGTGTCCAGCCGGTGGCACCAAGTTAAAGTGCAGGTTGCCATCGGCCAGATGTCCAAAGGCGCACAGACGAATGCCCGGGACGATCTTGACCAAGCCAGCTTGCGTGTCATCAATGAACTCGCCAAATGACGGTGTGGGAATGGAGATGTCGTGCTTTAAGGCCACGCCTTCGACTTGCTGAGCATCGGAAATGGATTCTCGAATCACCCACATCGCCTCGGCATCGGCTTGGCTTTGTGCCACCACCACATCACCGATGCCACCGGCCTCATAGATCCGCATCAAACTGTCCATCAATCGCTCTTCGAGCGGTGCGGCCGCATCGGCGCTGTCGATGGCAATCAAGACCTGCCAAGGACAGGCCGCATCTAAGATCGCTCGTGTGCTCAAGCCTTGCTCTGCTCGGGCTTTGAGAACCAACTCCACCGCCAAGGCGGGGATCAGCTCAAACGCGCGCAGGTGATCGGATAGGTCTTGGCGAATGGCTTGCAACACATCAAGCGCCTGGGCCACCGACTCAACGCCCACCCACGCGGTGGCCGAGACTTTGGGCGCGGGCACCAAGGACAAACTGGCGGCGGTGATGAAGCCCAAGGTGCCCTCGGACCCAACCAACACATCTTTGATGGAATAGCCGGTGTTGTCTTTCCTGACCTCACTCAAATCGTTCAAGATTTGGCCATCGGCGAGCACCGCCTCGATGCCCAGCACTTGCGCGCGCGTGTTGCCGTAGGCAATGGTCAAGACCCCGCCGGCATTGGTGGCCAAGATACCCCCAATGGTGGCCGACTGACTCGATGCCAAATCCACCGCCAAACGAAGGCCTTGGGCCAGCGCTTCGTCTTGGGCGACCGACACCGGCACCCCAGCCTCTGCCACCATCAACGATGAGGCCACATCCACGCGCCGAATCGATTTCATGCGGCCCAACTGCACAACCACCTCTTCTCGCTCACCACGGGCGACCGCACCACCCACCAGCCCAGTGTTGCCCCCTTGGGGCACCATGGCCACGCGTGCTTGCGTGCACGCTTTGACCACCTCAGACAACGCTTGAGTGGAATCGGGCCGTATCACCGCCAAGGCTTTGGCGTGGTAGCGTCCACGCCACTCGGTCTCATAGGCCTCCAAATCATCGCGCCCCGGTCGGAGCACGCTCCCTGCACTCAAAGTCTGTTCGAGTGCATCCAGCCAGTCAGTCGATGGCTCAGTCGATGACATGAAACGCCTCGCGGGTGAAGTTGGTGGGCTCAGCTTCGGTGACCAAGACATCGTCTTCGATGCGAATGCCACCCCATGGAATCAATGACTCAACGAGTGACCAATTGACCTGCTGGCCAGTC
>JAGYMV010000204.1 GCA_018400355.1 Wenzhouxiangella sp. | reverse complement strand
TCAGTCTCTAGACGAGACAGCTCCAGTAAATCCTCCACCAAGCCCGACATGCGCTGCGCCTGTGCCTGCATTTCCTTGATGGGGTGGCGCCACTCCTCGGGCAGATCATCGCCCTCTGGGAAAGCTTGCAGATAGCCTGAGATCACCGTGAGTGGCGACCTCAACTCATGCGAGGCATTGGCCACAAAATCGCGCCGCATCATTTGCAGACGGTGAATGGGGGTGACGTCTCGAAACAGCAACAAGTACTGGTCACGACCATACGGAATCAAGCGGGCGGACAGCAAGACTTGATCGCTTTGAGGTGAGGTGAACTCCGCCGGTGTTTCATAGGACTTGGAATGCACATAATCGCGAAACACGGGACTTCGAACCAAATTCAGAATCGATTGACCCAGGTCTCTGTTGCTAGAGAGCCTGAGCATTTGTTCGGCGGCGTCGTTAAACCACTGGATACAAAAGTGCCCATCCAAGACCAATGTCCCGTCGGGCATGGCAGAGGTTGAATCACGAAATTCTCGGATGACTTTCCCGAGTTTTTTCTTACGACTGTAGTAACGTCGCTGCCAACGATAGTATTGCTCGAATACTCGACCCCACAATCCCCAGCTCTCAGGCGGGTTCCGCAACCGCCCCACCCGAAGCCAGCGCTCAAATCGATACAGCTGGCGGAGGTGGTGGCCCAGATACACACACAGGCCGATGAACAAGCCCACAAAAGCCCCAAACCAACCAAACACCAGCCCAAAGCACACCGCAAACAGAGTCACCCATAGGCCCAGTACGGTGAATTCTTTGAGCCATGCTCTACTCATCTAGCTGTGTTTCTCCGCTGAAAAGCGGTATCCAGCCCCCCTGACTGTTTGTATGTAACGGTCACAACCGCTTCCCTTCAAGGCAGTCCGCAGTCTCAAAATGTGCACATCGACCGTGCGTTCTTCAACATAGACCCCGCTGCCCCAGACATGATCCAACAACTGGCCTCGACTGTAGACGCGTTCTTGATGGGTCATAAAAAACTTGAGCAATCGGAATTCTGTGGGGCCCATGTGGATGGGCTCGTCGTTGGCGTAGACCCGATAGGTCTCTAAATTAAGTCTCAAGCCATTCATCTTAATTTCTTCACCATCGCCTGCCGGCGCGGTCCGTCTTAGAAGGGCTTTGATTCTTGCGATCAGTTCACGCGGTGAGAAAGGCTTGGTGACATAATCATCCACACCGCTGTCCAAGCCCAACACCTTGTCGTCTTCCATGGTGCGGGCTGTCAACATGATGATCGGGATCTCTTGGGTTAATTCATCACGGCGAATGGATCGGGCAAACTCAGGCCCATTGGAGTCTGGCAACATCCAGTCCAATAAGATCAGGTCAGGGGGTAGATCAGCCACTGCAATGCGGGCATCTTGGCAGGTGCCTGCCGTCACGACCTCAAAGCCTGCCCGCTCTAAGTTAAACACCACCATTTGACGGATGGATTCATCGTCTTCAACAATCAGAACACGTTGCGCTTTCATTTTTGCCCGCTTTGTCTTGGCCACTGTGTCCTCCTTATTCCACCAGTACGATATGACAGTGGTGTTAAATCTTGACTTAAGCGCCCGATTGGTAGCGTTCTATCGCCATTTGCAGCGCCTCTGAGACAGCTTGCCGCAAAAAATCAGGGGAGCACACCTCCACATCGGGGCCATAACGCAGTATTTCCATCACCAGCTCTCTGCTTTGACCAAAAGGAAATGACAGCTCATAAGACCCGTCTTTGGTCCAACATCCGGTCTGGTCGCGGTGCCACCGCTCTTCCGATGCCCAGCGTGCGGCTTCTGGCGTGAACCGCAACAACGCGGTGTTGTCCGCAGGTCCTGAAAAAATGCCAAAAGCCTGGTCAAGCTCTCGTTGGA
>JAGYMV010000203.1 GCA_018400355.1 Wenzhouxiangella sp. | reverse complement strand
TGTGAGTGAATCCGAGGTGTGTGAGCCATCCAATCCCGAAGTGGTTTGGCTGGATGTTCGGGGTGAGTTTTGTCCCGTACCCGCTCTCAAAGCCAAAGAAACCCTTGGCGCCTTGCCCATCGGTGGCCAATTAAAGGTGTGGACCACCGACCCACTGGCGCCTATGGACTTGGAGGTGTTGTGCCAGCGGCTTGGCCACCGCGTGGTGTCTCATCTCGACCAAGACGAGGGGGTGGTGACCACCATTGAAAAGTCGGCGCCCGAGCGTTGAGGGCGCTTTAAAGTCTGTTGGTTAGAGGCCAAAGCGCCTTAAATCGCATCGCACAGGCGCTGATTGATTTCATCAATCGAGCCCATGCCATCGATGGCGGTCAAAATCCCTTTGTCTTCGTAGTAATTGACCACCGGCGCGGTTTGTTCGGCATAGACGTGCAAGCGGTGGCGAACCACCGACTCGCTGTCATCGGACCGGCCTTGCTCGGCAGCGCGTTGGGCTAGGCGGGCAACGATTTGTTCTTCATCCACAATCAACGCCAACGCATGATCGATGTTTTGGTTGAGGCGTGCCAGCAACTCATCGAGTGCCTGGGCTTGGGCTAGGTTTCTGGGATAGCCGTCGAGGATGTAGCCATTGGCCACATCGGGCTCATTGAGGCGGTCTTCCAATAACTGCAACACCAACTCATCGGAGACCAATTCGCCGGCATCCATGGTGGCTTTGGCAATTTTCCCCAATTCGGTGCCCGCAGCGACCGCAGCACGCAACAGATCCCCTGTTGAGATGTGCACGATGTTGAGGCGGTCTTTGAGCAAGGCGGCTTGGGTGCCCTTGCCAGATCCTGGTGGGCCAAGAAGTACCAATCGCATGTAACGCTCCCAAAGTTGGTCGGCTAACGGCTGAACAGTCAAACTTACCCCTGTTCAACTGAGGTGTCAAATCGTTGATAATAGACGCTGTTCTTTGTCGTTCATCACACCATGAATAAGGGGATAGGGACCGCGTCATGTCAAGACTCAATATTTTATACGCTCAATCGGGTGGCGTCACGCCTGTGATCAACGCCAGTGCCGCTGGTGTGATTTTAAAAGCCAGAGAGCGCTCGGATGTGATCGGCCAAGTGTATGCGGCCCAAGATGGGGTGATGGGGATCTTAGAAGAGCGTTTGGTCGACACCGCGGCCCTAAGCGCG
Source organism: Wenzhouxiangella sp. (assembly GCA_018400355.1). Taxonomy (GTDB): domain Bacteria; phylum Pseudomonadota; class Gammaproteobacteria; order Xanthomonadales; family Wenzhouxiangellaceae; genus Wenzhouxiangella. The sequence goes on along the minus strand of JAGYMV010000203.1, from coordinate 709 downwards.
GCCGAGGTCACCGGTTTGAGGCACACGCCCGGTGGTGTTTTTGGCTCGTGTCGCTACAAATTGGGCGATCCAGACACCGATCCGACCGATTATGCGCGCCTTGTCGAGGTGCTCCAAGCCCACGAGATTGATGTGTTGTTGTACAACGGTGGCAACGATTCGGCCGACACCACCGCCAAATTCGCCCGTTACTGCCAACAAGTCGGCGCATCGATTCGTTGCATTGGGGTGCCAAAGACCATCGACAACGATCTGGCGGTCACCGACAACAGCCCCGGCTTTGGTTCTGTGGCCAAATACGTGGCGGTCTCGATCTTAGAGGCCAGTTTGGATGTGATGTCCATGTCGTCTAGCTCGACCAAGGTCTTTATATTAGAGGTCATGGGCCGACACGCTGGCTGGATTGCCGCCGCGGGCGGCTTGGCTGCCCAACAAGCCGGTGACCCACCCCAAATCATCCTGTTCCCAGAGCGCCCATTTGACCGAGCCGCTTTTTGTGCCGCGGTCCGTGAGTCTGTTGAAAGTCACGGCTATTGCTCGATCGTGGTCTCAGAGGGCGTTCAGGACGCATCGGGGCAATTTTTGGCGGACGCCGGTACCACCGATGCCTTTGGGCACAAGCAATTGGGTGGCGTCGCACCCGTGGTGGCCGGCATCGTGGCCCGCGAACTCGGATACAAATACCATTGGGCGGTGAGCGATTACTTGC
>JAGYMV010000202.1 GCA_018400355.1 Wenzhouxiangella sp. | reverse complement strand
CCGACGAATCCATGGTCAGTGCTGCCATGGCACAAGCGCAAAGTCAGATGGGGGGTCTCAATGTGCTGGTCAATTGCGCCGGCGTCTTGGGTGCCGGACGGGTGTTAGGGCGTGAAGGCCCCATGCCCTTGGATGGGTTTAATCAAACCATCCAAATCAACTTGTGCGGCAGCTTCAACACAGCCAAGGCGGCAGCCAGCCTGATGCAACACAATGACGGTGAGGAAAAAGGGGTGATCATCCACACCGCATCGGTGGCGGCTTACGAGGGTCAAATTGGCCAAGCTGCCTACTCTGCCTCCAAAGGGGGCATTGTGGGCATGACCTTGCCCATGGCCCGAGAACTGGCGCGATTTGGTATTCGCGTAATGACCATCGCACCTGGTGTGTTTCACACCCCCATGGTGGATGGCATGACCCCTGAGATGCAAGAAGCGCTCGCAGCAGGGATCCCATTCCCCAAACGATTGGGTCAACCCGATGAATATGGCGCCTTGGCATGTCATATCATTGAAAACGAATACTTCAATGGCGGCGTCATCCGACTCGATGGCGCTGTCCGACTCGAACCAAAATAAGGGACAACGTTCATGGAAAGCATCAAAGGTTGGTTAACAACGATAGACGGTGAGCTATTGGCCATGTTTGGAACCAAGCTCGGCATTGCTTTGATTATTTTGATTGTCGGGCGTTGGCTTGCTAAGGGTGTGCTGGCGTTCATTACCCGCACCATGAACAAGCGCCAGGTTGATTCCTTGCTGACAGATTTTGTCACCCGCATTTTGTCTGTTGCTTTGCTGTTGGTGGTGGTGCTGACCGCGGTGGCCTATGTGGGCATTGACATCACCCCACTGATGGTTCTGTTGGGTGGCTCAGCGCTGGCCATTGGTTTGGCGCTGCAAAGTAGCCTCTCGAACTTTGCCTCCGGCATGATGCTGGTGGCCTTTCGTCCCTTTACCAAAGGGCATTATGTTGAGGCCGGTGGCGTGGGTGGCACGGTCACCAAAGTCAGTATGTTCAATACCGAATTGGTCACCCCCGACAACCGCCACATCACGGTTCCCAATAGCGCCATCACGAGCGCAACCATCACCAACTACTCTGCACACGATACCCGTCGGATCGATATGGTCATTGGCGTGCATTACAACGATGACTTGAAACTTGCGCGCGATACAATCACTGGTGTCTTAAGTGCACACCCCAAAGTACTCACAGAGCCCGAACCCCAAATTCTGGTGTTGGATTTGGCAGACTCCAGCGTCAATATTGCCGCCAGACCCTGGGTGGAATCCGGCGACTACTGGGTGGTGAGATCGGAGCTATTGGAACAAATTAAAGTGGCTCTCGAAGCGGCTGGGTGCTCTATCCCCTACCCACAAAGAGACTTCCATTTGCATCAGATTGTTGAGAAAGCAGACGACTAAGAAAAAGACAACCCGGGTGGTTACTCGTCAGCGCCTAGGCTTTTGATGATGTAACCACCTGACTTTTCGTCATGCTGCAAGACAATCCGCCCTTGGCTTTGGGCTTCTTCTAGCAATTGATTAAAGCTTTTAAACCCATGGTAGCTTTCAGAAAAACCTGGCTTTCTCCGTTTGAGGGCCTGCTTGACCATTGACCCCCAGATCTTATCGCCGGCGTCGCGATCGGAAAACAAAGCCTCGGCCGTGGCCAAGACCAAATCCAGCGCTTCTTGCTTTTTATCATCCACCGATGCAACGGGTGCCACTTTGGCTGTGACCTTCTTCTTGACCGCTTTTTTCTTTTTTGAAGCCGTTTTCTTTTTGCTCACCCGAATCAAATCATCATAAAAGATGAACTCATCGCAATTGGCCATCAAAAGATCTGAGGTGGAGCTTTTAACCCCCACCCCAACCACGGTTTTGTTGTTTTCTCTGAGCTTTGATA
>JAGYMV010000201.1 GCA_018400355.1 Wenzhouxiangella sp. | reverse complement strand
AGTGACGCGCTTCACCTTGGCCTTGTAAAAAATCGGTCTCACCCACTTGCAAATAGACCGCTCTGGCGAATAATCCGATGCCGATTAAAATCACCAAAGCCATGGCCAAGCGCACGCGCACCACCACATTCGAACCGGCCCCTTCGGGCGAATCGAGTGGTTTGCTTTTGCGTGTGCGCCTTGCCATCAGCGGCGCCCCTCCTGATTTGATAAGTCTTTGGCCATCAGTAGGCGTTGCTCAACCACCACTTGGGTTTGTGCGGGTGCGTTCATATTGAGCTCTTCAATGGCTGTTTTCTCAATGCGACCGAGTTCTGCCAATGAGGCCAGTTCCAATTGCAAACGAGACCACTCAGTCAATGCTTGGTCGCGTGTTTCATTGGCCATTTGAAGCTGGGCAAACGCTTGCCTGGATTCGTGTTTCAATACCGCCACAGCCATGGCTGAAGCCACAACGGCAAGCAACAAACCCAAAGCGATCCAAGTGCGCATCAGGCAGCCTCCGCCGTCAATCGTTCGGCCACGCGAAGTCTCGCGCTTCTTGAGCGCGGGTTGGCTTGACACTCAGTCTCATCGGCGCTGATCGGCTTGCCCACCAGCTTGAGCGTGGGCTTAAAATCCAACGCCACAGGGTCGCGACGACTGGCCGCTGGTGGCTTGGCCAATGCATTCCAAGCTTTTTTGACACGACGGTCTTCTAAAGAATGAAAACTGATCACGGCCATGCGACCCCCTGGGGCCAGATGTTTGAAAAAATCACTCAACCACTGATCCAATACCTCGAGCTCGCGGTTGATGAAGATGCGAATGGCTTGAAAGGTCCGTGTGGCTGGGTGGTGCCCCGGCCGCCCACGGCTGACGGTTGATACCACATCGGCCAGTTGCCCAGTCGTCTCAATGGGTGTCTGCGCTCGGGCCTTCACGATGGCTTGGGCGATGCGCCGTGCGTGTCGCTCTTCGCCGTACTCTTTAATCACAGTGGCCAATGTGGACTCATCCACGTCGGCCAGCCAGTCGGCTGCACTGTGTCCTGCATCGGTGTTCATGCGCATGTCCAATGGCCCGTCCGCCATAAAACTAAATCCCCGCTCTGACTGATCAAGCTGTGGGGATGACACGCCCAAATCCAATAAGATGCCGTTGATCTGCCCCGACCAACCCAAATCTTCAACGATGGAGCCGAGCTCAGAAAAATTGGCTTGGCGCACCACCACTCGGGTGTCTTGGCCAATGCCCGCCTTGGCGTGAGCGATGGCTTCAGGGTCTTGATCGACCACCAGCAATCGGCCTTGGTTGCCAAGGCAATCGAGCAGCGCTTTGGCGTGACCACCACGGCCATAGGTGCCATCGATGAGTGTGTGATCGGCCTGAATCGCCAAGGCATCGACCACTTGGTTGAGCAAGACCGGTACGTGTTGCATCTGCCTGACCTAGAGCACCAGCTGCGACATCTCGGAAGAGCTCTCTGATTGCATTTGGCGCTCTTCCTCGATTCGACGCTGGCTCAGTATGTTTTCGTTCCAAATCTCAAATCGTTGCCCCATGCCCATCAACACCACCCGTTTCTCAAGGTTGGCCACTTGGCGCAAGGTTTGGGGTAAGAGCAGGCGGCCATTGCCATCGGCCTCAATCTGGGTGGCAGAACCCACCAAGCGCCGCTGCAGGCTTCGGTGACTGGGGTTGAAAGTCGACAAGGCCATCACTTGTTCTCTGACCCTAGACCATTCTGATTCCGGGTAGAGCCAAAGACAGCCGCTGTCGAAAGCGGAATAGGTCAACACGAGCCGGCCCTCACAGGCGCTCATTAAATCTTCACGGTAACGCGTGGGCATCGCAATGCGACCCTTGGCGTCCAACGTGATGGCGGTTTCTCCAAAAAACACTGTGACCTACCCTTCTCCACGAATCAGTTCCAATAAGCCACTGA
>JAGYMV010000200.1 GCA_018400355.1 Wenzhouxiangella sp. | reverse complement strand
GTGTTGACTTGGTTGTGGCAGATCGAAACGCGAGGCCATACTTTGGAGTGAGGTCGCGAGAAGGCGCACTCGTCGGCTGCCACTTGACTCAGTCGCGCTGAATCCTGAGGCTCATCGTTCCCACAATACTTAAGATTCCTAAGATGGCCAGATAAAAAGCCGGTGAGGCCAGGTCGCCGCTTTGATGAATCAACCATGTGTTGACCATCGGTGCGGTCCCACCAAACAAACCCAGCGTTAAGTTATAGGCAATGCCAATGGAGCTTGCTCGTGAGTCGGCAGGGACCGCAGCCACCAACAGCGCTGCCATGGGCGCTTGAATGGCTGCGAAAGTCATCGCAAGTAAGACAGTACCAGCCACAGCTTGGACAAAAATGCCATGATCAATGAAGACAAAGACAGGATAGACAAGTGCCGTGAACCCAACCATTCCAAATAAAGCCACTGGCTTAAAGCCCACTCGATCGCTGAGCCAACCCCACAAAGGAATCGCAATGATCAGCGCCACCAGCGAAAGTGAGGTCACCTGATCAGCGTGTGCGATGGGTGTGGACAACAGCGACCCAAGATAGGTGGGCATCCACACAAATAGGGTATAGAAGCCACCGGCATACAACAGTAAGACACAGGCCAAATGAAACAATCGGGCTGGGTGATTCATGAGCGCGCTGAGGACGGGGTTTTGCTGTGTTGATGAGGGTGTGTGTGTCGCTGATGGCACAGTGTCCATGTCTGACCGGAGCCATAAGCCGGCGATGAATAAAATGGCGCCGGAGAAAAATGCCACCCGCCAACCCCAAACAGACATCTGTTCAGCGCTGAGTTGACCCGATAAAAAGGACACCACCAACGAGCCCAGCAACACGCCAAGCGCTGCGCCAAACAGTGACCAGCTGCCATTGAAGCCTTTCTTTCCTTTGGGCGCCTGTTCCACCAGATAGGTGATGGAACCCACCAATTCGCCCCCGACAGACACCCCCTGGGCCAGTCTGAGCAGAATCAACAGCGCGGCGGCCCAGGCACCGACTTGATCATGTGTGGGCAACACACCCACCAACACGGTGGGAATCGCCATCATCGCGATGGAGAGTTTTAATGCACGGGTCCGACCCAAGCGGTCACCGATATAACCAAACAGCATGCCACCAAAGGGCCGCATCAAATAACCACCTGCAAAGACACCATAGGTTTTGATGAGACCAGCGATTGGGTCAGAGCCGGGGAAGAAAAGTGGGCTCATGATGGGTGCCAAAAAGCCAAATATGGCAAAATCGTACCATTCCAATACGTTACCAATGGCGCCTCCAGCGGCATTTTTCTTCTGGGAGTGTGGCGAATGGGTCATGGCAAGTCTCCACTTGTGTCTGTGATGCATTTCAGTCTAGCAAAGCCTGAGAGCCACGCCCATCCCGCGCTATACTTGAGACCAATCCAGTTGGGAGATGGCTTGTGTTGGAACGAAGTGGGCATTTGTTGTGTATCGTGATCTTTGGCGTGTCACTGGCGTTGCCCGTCGGTGCTCAGTCCATTCATCCATTTGAGTTGCCACAGCCGCCCAACGCGCCAGAGCATTTGTTGGCCATCATTGAGATTGCCGAAGGCTCTCAGGTCAAATACGAAATCGATCCAAGCCACGGCGGCTTGGTGGTCGATCGCTTCTTGCCGGATGACCACCGATACCCCGCTCACTATGGGGGTCTTCCATCGGTCTATGCCAGTGACGGGGATTTGCTGGATGTGATGGTCATCAGCAAACACAGACTCCAGCCGGGTGCATTGATTGAGGTGCGACCCATTGGTTTGGCCCGCATGCTCGATGGCGGGGAACGCGATGACAAAATTCTGGCGATCCCACTGACTCAATTTGAAGGTGTGCCAGAGGGGTCATCCATCAGCGATTGGCTGGGTCGTGATATGACCCAAGCGATCGCATC
>JAGYMV010000020.1 GCA_018400355.1 Wenzhouxiangella sp. | reverse complement strand
AGCTGTTGTGGCTTTGGTCGAATTCATGAGAGAGTTTGAACGTCAACATGGCTGATCAGTCGCTCGATACAATTCGGATAGACATTGATGAGGTAGATGCCCAAATCCAGGCATTGATCAATCAGCGCGCCAAACTGGCTGCTCAAGTCCGTCAAGCCAAGGGAGATTTGGATCAGGCCAGTGCCTATTATCGGCCCGATCGCGAAGCCCAAGTTTTAAGAAAAGTGATTGAACGCAATCAAGGTGATGATGAGGGTCTCAATGACTCGGTGATGCTTCGTGTGTTCCGAGAAATCATGTCGGCCTGTTTGGCGCAGCAAGAGCCCATGCGAATAGCCTATCTTGGGCCCGAGGGGACTTTCACCCAACAAGCAGTTTATCGACAATTTGGTCATTCAGTCAGCGCCATCGCGCAGCCATCGATTGAGGATGTATTTCTACAAGTGCAGGCAGCAGAGGTGGACTTTGGTGTTGTGCCTGTGGAAAACTCCACCCAGGGGATTGTTTCTCATACCTTGGATATGTTTTTACACTCAGACATTAAGATCGCAGCCGAAGTGGAGTTGCGGATCCATCAGCACCTGCTCACCCATGTGAAATCGCTCGATCAGATTCAGCGGGTGTACGCGCATCAACAGTCACTGGCCCAGTGCAAACATTGGTTGGCTGCCAATTTGCCCAACGCTGAATTAATCGGTGTCTCTAGCAATGCGGAGGCGGCTCGGCGCGTGCGGCAAATGGATGATGCCGCAGCCATAGCGGGTCGTCATGCTGCAGAAGTCTATTCATTGCCTGTTTTGTTTGGCAACATCGAAGACCATGTCGATAACACCACTCGATTTTTGGTCTTGGGGCGCTCGTTGTTGCCATCGTCTGGTGATGATAAGGCCACATTGTTGGTGGCAGGCAGCGATGGCCCAGGTGCTTTGTTCAAAATGCTCGAGCCTCTGTCACGGCATGGTGTCAACATGAGTCGGATCGAATCAAGACCATCTCGACAAGGTCGTTGGGATTATGTGTTCTTTATTGATGTTGATGGACATCACCGACCCTGCACTCGTGGCCGCGGCCACGTTGTCCCATCGCTACATCACCGACCGCAACCTGCCAGATAAAGCCATCGATTTGATGGACGAGGCGGCCAGTCGCATTCGGATGGAGATTGATTCCAAGCCAGAAGCGCTGGATCGATTGGAACGTCGGCTGATTCAACTCAAGATTCAAAAAGAGGCGTTGAAAAAAGAGACCGATGAGGCGTCCAAAAAACGACTTGAGGACCTTGAATCTGAGATCCATGAACTCGAGCGTGAGTTTTCAGATCTCGATGAGATCTGGGTGGCGGAAAAAGCCACCGTGGCCGGCTCCAGCCAAATTCGAGAAGAGCTGGAACGGGCGCGGGCCGAGTTGGAAAATGCTCGGCGCGCGCAAGACCTCACCCGCATGGCAGAGCTTCAGCACGGTCGGATTCCTGAGTTGGAAAAACAACTCCTAGAGGCCGAGCAGGCTTCTGAAGGCGATGGCCAACAAGGGGGTTTCCAGCTCTTGAGAAATAAAGTCACCGAAGAAGAGATCGCTGAGGTGGTGGCGCGTTGGACCGGCATTCCTGTTTCAAAAATGCTCGAAGGTGAGCGCGATAAGTTGCTTCGCATGGAATCGGCGCTGCACGAGCGGGTGGTGGGACAAGATGAGGCGGTACAAGCCGTGGCCGATGCCATTCGCCGCTCAAGAGCGGGTTTGTCTGACCCGAACCGTCCCAATGGCTCGTTTTTGTTCTTAGGCCCCACCGGTGTGGGCAAAACCGAGTTGTGCAAATCCTTGGCGCAATTTTTGTTCGACACCGAAGAGGCCATGGTGCGGATCGACATGTCTGAGTTCATGGAAAAACATTCGGTGGCTCGTTTGATTGGCGCACCACCGGGTTATGTGGGCTATGAAGAAGGCGGGTATCTCACCGAAGCCGTTCGGCGCCGACCTTATTCGGTGATCTTGCTCGATGAGGTGGAAAAAGCCCACCCGGATGTATTCAATATCTTATTGCAGGTCTTAGACGATGGCCGTTTGACCGACAGCCATGGCCGCACGGTGGATTTTCGAAACGCGGTGATTGTGATGACCTCGAATCTGGGTTCCGATCGCATTCAGGCGTTGGCGGGCGAGGGCTACGAGGCCATGAAATCAGCGGTCATGGAGGTGGTCTCTGGCCACTTTAGGCCTGAGTTCTTAAACCGAATCGATGACATGGTGGTGTTCCACCCCTTAGACGCCACCCAAATCCGCTCGATTGCTCGGATCCAAATCGATGGTTTGATTGCGCGCTTGAAAGAACGCGACTTGGCTTTAACGGTGACCGATCCAGCGCTCGATCACTTGGGCAAAGCCGGGTTTGATCCCGTCTATGGTGCCCGACCGCTCAAACGCGCGATTCAACACGAATTAGAAAATGTGTTGGCGCAGCGGTTGTTGGCTGGAGAGTTTGTCTCAGGCGATGAGATTGTGGTCGATGTGGAAGATACCGAGCTGACCTTTAACAAAGCCCAGCTCTAGGTAACAAAGCCCAGCCTTAGATCAACAAGGCTGAACTTCGGTCGATCAAAGACGATGGGCAGCGATTGCCTTATAGCGCTTGCGAGGCAAAGTCGGCCAAGCGCGATCTCTCGCCCCGTTTGAGCGTGATGTGACCAGCGTGCGCCCAGTGCTTGAAGCGATCAATTGCGTAGGTCAGGCCCGATGTGGTTTCTGTCAGATAGGGTGTGTCGATTTGTTCGACATTCCCTAGGCAAACAATTTTGGTGCCGGGACCTGCGCGCGTGATCAAGGTCTTCATTTGTTTGGGCGTGATGTTTTGAGCCTCATCGATAATGAGGTAGCGGTTTAAGAAGGTGCGACCGCGCATAAAATTCAATGACCGAATTTTGATTTTGTTGGTGAGTAACTCCTGCGTGGCAGAGCGTCCCCAAGTGGTTGAGAACGCACCACCGCCTTGATCGGCGCCATCGGGTTCTGTCAGAAATTCCAGATTGTCGGTCAATGCCCCCATCCAAGGGGTCATCTTCTCTTCTTCAGTGCCCGGTAAATAGCCAATGTCTTCGCCCACCGAAACCGTGGCACGCGTCACAATGATCTCGCGGTAACGTTTCTCATCCATGGTTTGAGCAAGCCCTGCGGCCAGGGTCAATAAAGTTTTACCCGTACCGGCCGTGCCCAGCAAGGTCACAAAATCAATCTCTGGGTCCATCAATAAATTCAGCGCAAAATTTTGTTCGGGGTTTCTGGCTTGGATGCCCCAAACGCTTAAATTGGGCCGGCGGTGGTCTTGGGCCAACTCAAACACCACCTGCTCATCGCTGACTTCTCTGACCAAGGCCTCAATGCCATGTTCACCCTCCAAGCGAAGGCACTGATTGGGGTACCAGACATCATCAGCGTGGCGGGCGATGCGATAAAACGTCCGCCCATCTTGGGTCCAAGAATCTTCGGTGTTGTGCCGTTCCCAAAACGCCCCATCGCGTTCGGTCAAACCGGTATACAAAAGACTCAAATCATCCAAAGCGCGGTCGTTGTGGTAATCCTCGGCCAAGATGCCATGGATGGTGGCTTTGATTCTTAAGTTGATGTCTTTGGACACCAACACAATCTCTAGATCCGATCTCTCATGGCTTAAGTTCAACGCCGCCAACAAGATCTCGTTGTCGGCCAAAGAATGGTCTCCCATCAGAGACTCGCCATTGGCCAGCGCTTGGGTTTGGAAGTACAAGCGGCCCGTTCCGATGTTGAGTTTGAGCCCTTCGGGTTGGATCAAAGCAACGCCTTGGTCCAAATTCAGGGGGGTGCCGTCGGTACCATCGCCATGCATCAGCTCATTTAAAAAGCGAGAGACCTGGCGCACATTGCGCGCCACCTCAGAAACCCCTTTTTTGGCGCGGTCGAGTTCTTCTAAGACCACCATGGGAAGAAAGATGTCGTGTTCTTCAAACCGAAACAAAGCGGTTGGGTCGTGCATCAACACGTTGGTATCGAGCAAATACAGGCGTTTGTTTTTGGTCATGCCTTTGAGCCCCTAGACGGTGTGAGTGGTGGGTCGTTTTTTAAACATCCAGCCAAGCTGGCCGAGTCAACGTGCTCAAGCAGTCAGGCGCTCAACCGCTGCCAGAACCTCTTCCACATGGCCTGGGATTTTGACCTTGCGCCAGGACTCAATCAGTTGGCCTTTGGCATCGAATAAAAAGGTGGACCGTTCAATGCCCATCACTTTTTTTCCATACATGTTTTTTTCTTTCATGACCCCAAATTGACGACACAAGGTTTCTTCGGGATCGGCGATCAATGGGAAGGGGAAGTCATATTTTTCACTGAACTTGATGTGGGATTTGAGGGTGTCACGCGAGACCCCGACAATTTCTGCGCCCAACGCCTGGAATTTGGCGTAATGGTCACGAAAGTCTTGGCTTTGTTGGGTGCAACCGGGTGTGTTGTCTCTGGGGTAGAAATACAACACCAATGGCTTTCCTTTGAACGACTGGAGCGTTAGGGTGTCTGTTTGATCGGGGGCGTTGGATCCGAGAGTGGCCTCATAAGCAGCGGATTGAAGCTTCGGGTCTGTATCGCTCATAGATGTCCTTTAAGGCTTCGGGTTACACTTAGAGAGGATAGTCGTCGGATGGCTGGGTGACAAGACCCCCATCCCAATTGTTACGGAGAATTCATGTTCACAGGTTCCAGCGTTGCACTGATCACCCCGATGAAGGCCGATGGCCAAGGCGCCTCATCCATTGACTTAGAGGCATTTGATGCCTTGCTGGCTTGGCACCAACAAGCCGGCACCGCTTCTGTGGTCATCGGTGGCACCACCGGTGAGTCGGCCACGCTCGACCATGAGGAGTACATCCAGCTTCTGACCCACGCCGTTGAGCGTCTCAAAGGGCGGGTGGCTGTGATTGCGGGCACGGGCAGCCCATCGACTGAGCACACCATTCATCGGACCCGGCTGGCCCAAGCCTTGGGCGCCGATGCGGCCTTGGTGGTGACACCAGCCTACAACCGACCCTCGCAACGGGGTTTGTTGGCACACTATCAAGCCGTGGCCGATGCCTCGGATTTGCCTGTGATTCTCTACAACGTGCCCAGCCGCACCGCCTGTGATCTGTTGCCAGAAACCGCCTTGGCGTTGGCCAAGCACGAGCGCATTGTGGCCATCAAAGAAGCGGTGCCTGATACGGCGCGTATCCAGACACTGCTCGATGGGGGCTTGTGTGTGTTAAGTGGTGACGACCCAACCTTTGTCCGAAGCATGGAAATGGGTGCCTCGGGTGTGATTTCTGTGGCCTCAAACATCGTGCCAAACACCATGGCGCGGCTGTGTGCATTGGCCAAAGACCAACAGTTTGATGAGGCACGGCGCATCAATCGAATGCTTGAGCCGCTCTATGCGTTTTTGGGTGTGGAGACCAATCCAGTGCCGGCTAAGTGGCTTTTGGCCCAAATGGGCCGTTGCCAAGATGCCATCCGATTGCCACTCGTTGGCCTCGATTCGCAGTATCATGCCAAGGGCCAGGCTTTAATTGAGTCAATCAAAGCCATTGATGAGAACATGGGGGGCGAGTGATGAACACTCACAATGGCTGTTCGGGACACAACATGGGTATTGAAGGATTTATGAGACAACAGCATTTGATCAAAGCACCCCTGAAAACGGCACTTTTGGCGATGGCCCTCGCTTTTTTGGCCACAGGTTGTGGCACCGGCGGCAAAATTCCTTTGTACGTGCAAGGTGAGGAAGTGGCCGATATCCGCGTGCCCGAACACCTTGACCGACCCGCTGTGCGCTCTGATTACGAAATCCCAGGCTATTTCTTACCCGAGTTGGCCGCCAGCCGTGATGCCGGCCGCCCACCGATGGTGCAAACATCGGCAGAAGCCGAGGCCTCCATGGCCCAGATCCGCTTCGGCGCCAAGGGATTGCATCTCGAAGTCCAAGCCGACCAAGCCAGTGTCACCGAAGAGCTGGCCTACATCCTGGATCACGAGGAAGTGGGACTGGTCCTACAGGCCGTGGATGTCTCAGACCACCGCTTTGAGTTTGTTTATCGCCACGATGCCTTTACCGTGCCGAGATCAGGTTTTGCACGCTTGGCCATTTGGCGTTCGCCTGAAGTGGTTGATTACACCGGCGAGTTTGTGGTGGATGTGGTGGCCATTGGGGAGGCGCGTTGCCGCATCGAGCTGGTCGATGGCGACGGGCAGGTGGTGGAGATGGATCAAGCCGAGCACATCTTGGCCATGCTCAGAGAAGCGTTGGGTTGATGGGCTGGCAAATCGGCCAGTCAATCGCCAGGTCAATCGCCTAGCGTTCTAAGTACTTGAGTTTGTCCGGCACGCCATCCCACTCTTTGGCGTCATTGGGTGCGTCTTTCATCTCTGAGATCACCGGCCACTGGGTGGACAGCTCGCGGTTGAGCTCCAAAAACGCCTGCTGATCGGCGGGCAAATCATCCTCTGGATAAATCGCCTCAGCCGGGCACTCGGGCTCGCATAAGGTGCAGTCAATGCACTCTTCTGGATCGATCACCAAAAAATTGGGTCCTTCATGGAAACAATCCACAGGACAGACTTCCACACAATCGGTGTATTTGCACTTAATACAGTTTTCGGTGACGACAAAGGTCATGCCAAACCTTCCTGGGTGATCCAGTAACAATCGGTGTTAAACTATAACAAAATCAACCTTCACAAAAGACAACAACTTGCCATTTCATTCCGATTCATCCTCCCTGCGTGTCATTCCATTAGACGACCACGGCCTGCAACCGAGACAGTTCAGCCCGAATGCGCTGACGGTCGTCCAACGCCTACAATCGCTTGGCTTTGAAGCCTGCATTGTTGGCGGCTGCATCCGTGATTTGTTGCTTGGCAAAACCCCCAAAGACTTTGATGTGGCCACGAATGCCACCCCAGAACAGATTCGGGATGCCTTTCGTAATGCTCGCCTGATCGGTCGTCGGTTTCGGTTGGCGCACGTGCGTTTTGGTCGAGAGATCATTGAAGTGGCCACTTACCGGGGTGAAGAGCTCCACACCGGCACCACTCCACAAGACGACTCTCCGTTATCAGTCCGAGAGCTTGACCAAGGCCGGTTGGTCCGCGACAACATCTATGGCACGGAAGCAGAAGACGCCAAGCGCCGAGACTTCACGGTCAATGCCTTGATGTATGACCCGACCACCGAGACCTTGCGCGATTATGTGGGCGGTTATGAGGATTTAAAAATTCGTCGGCTGGCCTTGATTGGTGATCCCAAGACTCGGTATCGAGAAGACCCTGTGCGGTTGCTGCGCGCCATTCGATTTAAGACCAAGTTGGGGATGGTGTTTGATGACGACACACTCGAACCCATCCGAGCGATGGCGCCATTGCTCCAAAACATTCCGCCGGCACGATTGTTTGATGAAATCCTCAAACTCTTTTTAAGCGGTCAAGCCTGGGATACCTATCAAGCATTGGTCGAATACTCGTTGTGGGACCAACTCTTCCCCAATTTGTTTTCCAACCCAGCCCATCCGCCGCCTTTGGTGGAGCAGGGCTTGAAAAACACCGATGCCCGTGTGGCCCAAGACCAGCCCGTGACCCCTGGGTTTTTGTTTGCTTTGTTTTTGTGGTCGCGTGTGCAATCTCGCGCTGAGCAGTTCATCAAACACGGCACCCCACCGGTCAATGCCTTGGGGGAAGCGGCCGATGAGGTGTTGGTTGAACAAGCACAAACGGTGGCCATCCACCGGCGCTTTTCTTCCATGGCTCGAGAAATTTGGTGCATGCAACCGCGGTTTTTGAAACTCAATACCCGCCGTGGGGAGCGCATGATCAGCGAACGCCGCTTCCGCGCCAGCTACGATTTTTTGCTGTTGCGGGTGATCGAAGAACCCGAGCTCAAAGAAGTGGCCGATTGGTGGACCGAGTTACAGAAAAACACACCCGTCCAAGCACAACAGCCCAGCCCATCGGACAAGAGAAGACGACCACGTCGCCGCCGGCGCCCCAGCCAACCGGCCACGGGCGCACGCAACTAGGTCCATGACCCAAGCGAAAAACGCATCCACCAAGACCACAGAGTGGGTGGGTTTGGGCTTGGGGGCTAATTTAGGCGATCCCGGTGCTTGTTTAAGCCAAGCACTCACCCGAATTCGGGCCTTGCCCGAGACCCAGATCAAGGCCGTCTCACCGACCTATTGGACCCCACCGTGGGGTGTCACTGAACCCCAACCCGACTACCTCAATGCGGTCTGCTTGATTTCAACGGGCTTGAGCCCTGAGGATCTGTTGATGGCCTTGCAAGTGATTGAAAAAGACTTGGGGCGGGTGCGTGGGCGTGAGCGCTATGCGGCCCGAACCCTGGATTTGGATATTTTGTTTTTTGGTGATCGGGTGATCCACACCGCCGATCTTCACGTGCCACACCCCCGCCTGCATCAGCGGGGGTTTGTGTTGTTGCCTTTATCAGACATCGCCCCATATTTCGAGGTGGTGGGTTTGGATCGCGTGGATCATTTGCTTGAGGCGCTGGATGAAGACGCACTCGATGGCATTCGGCCCGCCCACATCCATCTGGCACCCTAAATCACCTCAATTGACTGAAGCAGGCGTTATTTTTTGCCCTGCGAGCGTTTGCTTTTCACCCATTTAACAATCTCATCCCACTGCGCCCAGTCTTCCCCAGCCAAATACTCAGGCAAGTCACTGACGCCCAAGCCTCTCTCAAAGGCGCGGACATAGTTCATGGAGTCCCTCAAATGACCCACCACAGGCACCCGGTAATCGTCCAAAAACCCACTGAGTTCACGATAAACAATGGTGTTGGGCTTGACCCGATTGGCAATCAGGCCCAACTGGGTTTGCTTGGAGGCGATGGGCTTGAGTGCCAAGGATTGCTCCAAAAAGCGCCAGGCCGCGGCCATGTCCACGGGTGAGGGGAGGATGGGCATCAACGCGGTCTCAGCGCGGGCAAGGAGCTTGGAGAGGTCTTTGCCATAGACACCAGCGGGTGTGTCGATGATCAACACATCGGTGCCAGCGGGCGCACGCACCCCTTTTTTGGTGTCCACAGCGACAATTTCAGGGTAATCTTCCTCGCGTTCGGCCAGCCAATCGGTGGCAGAGCATTGGGGGTCTAGGTCAGCCAGGGCGACCGAATAGCCTTCCCAAGCCATGGCAGAGGCCAAGCCCGTGGCGATGGTGGTTTTGCCGCAGCCGCCTTTGGCATTGATCACAGCAATGGTTCGCATAGCGTTTCTCTCTCTTTGTATTGGTCTGGTTGACCCGCCAATGATCGATGGAAGCGGGTCGTGTCGCTTATTGTGGCACAACCCACATCAAAGACTGAAACTGGGGCCTTGGTGGGGAGGTCACCTTGGTATTGAAGTGGGGGCGCGAAGCCACGCTTTTCAAGCACTGTCTGCGGGTGCTGGCGCTACAATAAAGCCATGGCCAAACCCGTCCCACCGCCCGCTGCCAAGCTCCCATTCATCGCCCGCACCTTATTGCCCAGAGAAATATCGGCCAATGCCACCATGGCCTTGACCTTGGGTGCCATTGAAGGGGGTTTGGTGGGGGTGGTGGTCAAAACCCAGTTCGGCGCGGTGGCCGACCCGATGTGGGTGAACTTGGCTGTGGCGACGGTGGCCGGGGCGCCGGCATTTGCCAACTTGGCCTCCTTGACCATCTCAGAACTGGCCGAGGGCCGCGACAAAACCGCTTGGGTCTCGGTCTTGCAAGGCCTCACTGCGGTCTTTTGTATTTTGATGGCGTTTGTGCCAGAAAGTGCGGTGGGTTTGATGGTCATCACCGCGTTGATGGTCGGCGCGCGTTTGTCTTGGGCGGGGGTGATCACCCTCAGATCGGCCATTTGGCGGGCCAATTTTCCGCGCCATGTCAGAGGCCAGATCACCGGGCGGATCACCGTGATTTATTCTTTGGTGATTGCCTTGAGTGCGGGCATCACAGGCTTTTTGATGAACCACTGGCCCGAGGTGTGGCGTCTTGTTTTCCCATTGGCCGGTTTGATGGGGTTGGTGGCGGCCTGGCGCTACCAACGCGTCCGCATTCGCCTAGGCGCCAGACTCAGGCAGCAAGAACTGGCTGAGGCGGCCAACCGCCCGGGCGGGCAGTTTCGCCAAAGCCTGCAGATTCTAAAAACCGACCACTGGTACCGGCGGTACATGATGACCATGTTCGCCTTTGGCAGCGGCAACTTGATGGTGATTGCGTTGTTGGTGGTCTTGTTGACCGAGCAATTTGGGGTCAGTCGCTTTTCTCAGGTGATGATCACCACCACCTTGCCCTTGTTGTGTCTGTCGGTGTTCACACCGATTTGGGCCAGACGCCTAGACGCCGTCCACATTTTGGATTACCGGGCCAAGCAAGCTTGGACCTTTGTTTTGGCGGTGGGCCTGTTCGCCGCCTCGGCGGTGTTTGATGTGATCATCGGTTTTTGGGTGGGCGCGTTGGCACTCGGTGCCGCATTTGCCGGGGGCAAGCTGGGGTGGAACTTGGGTCACAACGACTTTGCCAGCGATGAGCATTCGACCTTATACATGGGCATCCATGTGACACTCACTGGTCTTCGGGGTTTGATCGCACCGCTTCTGGGGGTGTTGGTCTATCAACAACTCGAAACCCTGGGCGAGGGTTG
>JAGYMV010000002.1 GCA_018400355.1 Wenzhouxiangella sp. | reverse complement strand
GGGTGGAGTCAGACTCGATGCTCAACACGCCCACAACATTCGCTTGGTGGGTGGCCTTGGAGATGTGTCGGTGGATCGAGCGCTGTGGTGGCTTGGCAGCGATCGATGCACTCAATCGGCGCAAGGCCAGCAGGCTCTATGAATGCATTGATGCGAGCGGGTTTTATCAAAGCCCGGTCGAGCAGACAGCGCGATCGGTCATGAACGTTCCGTTTTGGCTGTCGGATGCAAGGCTCGAGGCCTTGTTTGTTCAGGAAGCCACTGCCTCGGGTCTGCTTGGCTTGAAAGGGCACCGTGCGGTAGGCGGATTGCGCGCAAGTCTCTATAATGCCATTGAGGACCAAGCCGTTGTGGCGCTGGTCGAGTTTATGAGAGAGTTCGAACGTCAACATGGCTGATCCGTCGCTCGATACCATTCGAAAAGACATTGATGAGGTCGATGCCCAAATCCAGGCATTGATCAATCAGCGTGCCCAATTGGCGGCCCAGGTTCGCCAAGCCAAAGGCAATTTGGACGAAGCCAGTGCGTATTATCGGCCCGACCGGGAAGCACAAGTTTTAAGAAAAGTGATTGAACGCAACCAAGGTGTGGATCAATGCCTGAATGACTCAGTCATGCTGCGCGTGTTCCGAGAAATCATGTCGGCGTGTTTGGCTCAGCAAGAGCCGATGCGCATCGCCTATCTCGGGCCCGAGGGAACGTTCACCCAACAAGCCGTTTATCGGCAGTTTGGGCATTCGGTCAGCGCCATCGCGCAGCCATCGATTGAGGATGTGTTTTTACAAGTGCAAGCAGGCGAGGCGGATTTCGGTGTGGTGCCTGTGGAGAACTCCACACAAGGCATTGTTTCTCACACCTTAGATATGTTCTTGCATTCCGATATCAAAATTGCCGCTGAAGTGGAGTTGCGGATCCATCAGCATCTGCTCACGCATGTCAAATCTCTCGAGCAGGTTCAGCGCGTCTATGCCCATCAACAGTCACTGGCCCAATGCAAGCATTGGTTGGCTGCCAACTTGCCCGAGGCTGAATTGATTGGCGTTTCTAGCAACGCAGAGGCGGCTCGCCGCGTGAGACAAATGGATGATGCGGCAGCCATAGCGGGCCGTCATGCATCAGAGGTGTATTCCTTGCCCGTTTTGTTTGGCAACATTGAAGACCACGTTGACAACACCACCCGATTTTTGGTTCTCGGGCGTTCTTTGTTGCCACCGTCTGGCGACGATAAAACGACCTTGTTGGTGGCGGGAAGCGACGGCCCAGGTGCGCTGTTTAAAATGATTGAGCCGCTTTCAAGACACGGCGTCAATATGAGCCGGATTGAATCCAGGCCGTCTCGACAAGGGCGCTGGGATTATGTCTTTTTCATTGATCTGGATGGGCATGTCGATGATGAGCCATTGCAGCGTTCGATGGCTGAGTTGGAAGCGCAGGCGCGGTTGGTGAAGGTGCTGGGTTCTTATCCGCGCGCCATTGAGAGTGTGTCCTCGTAATGCAAGCCAAGGACTATTTGGATCTTGCCAATCGAGCTGTATCGGAATTGGTTCCGTATACCCCAGGGAAGCCTGTTGAGGAGCTAGAGCGCGAGCTCGGAATTTCTGACTCCATCAAATTGGCATCAAATGAAAATCCGTTGGGCGCGAGCCCAAAGGTCACCGAAGCACTTAAGCAGGGATTAGAAGGGCTCCACCTCTATCCCGATGCCAATGGGTTTTATTTAAAAAAAGCGCTGTCCGAGCACCACGGCTTGCCACCTGAGTGCATCACGCTTGGTAATGGCTCCAACGAAGTCTTGGTCTTTTTGGCGCAGGTATTTCTAAACCCCAGTGTGGCCGCCGTTTATTCTCAGTATGCCTTTGCGGTCTATCCCATCGTCACACAGATGATGGGGGCGAAGCATCAGCAGGTGCCCGCGCTGCCGGTGGGTCATCCAATGGCATTGGGGCATGATCTCAGGGCCATGTATGGTGCAATCGATGAGCACACACGCTTGGTGTTTGTGGCCAACCCGAACAACCCAACTGGGACGTGGTTGAGTCAAGACCGTTTGCGCGACTTCATTGGGTCCCTGCCTCCTCATGTGATTTGTGTGGTCGACGAGGCGTATACAGAATATGGCCAAGGCGACGTATTGGGTGATGCCAGCACCTGGCTTGAGATGTTTCCAAACCTCGTGGTGACACGGACATTTTCTAAGGCCTATGGCTTGGCTGCTTTGCGTGTGGGTTATGCCTTAGCCAATCCAGGCATCACCGATCTTCTTAACAGAGTCAGGCCACCGTTTAATGTCAGTGCGTTGGGACTGGAAGCGGCACGGGTGGCGCTGCAAGACCAAGCATTCATCGAACAGAGCTGTGCAATGAACGAACAGGGCTTGGTTCAGCTCAAACATGGATTAGAGGCACTTGGGGTCACCGTCAGCCCATCTGCAGCCAACTTCGTGTTGGCGCATTTTGATCGCCCCATTCAACAAATCAATGCCGAGTTAATGAAGCAGGGGGTGATCGTCAGACCAGTGGCCAACTATGGCTTGGCCCAGTCACTTCGGATTACGGTAGGCACTGCCTTGCAAAACGAACGCTTGCTGCAAACGCTGGCCGATGTCTTAGAGCACATCCAGTCAGCCTGATGGACCTGAAATCATCCCCGGTTGCCTCGCCCTTGGCAGGCCATTACCGCCCACCTGGAGACAAGTCGGTGTCGCACCGCCTGGCGTTGTTGAGCGCGCTGGCTAAGGGCACCAGTCATGTTCGGGGATTCTTGGACAGTGCCGATACCATTGCCACAGCGGTCGCCACCGAAGCGCTGGGGGCGCGGATTGAGTGGACAAGAACGCCCCAAGGCTTTGACTTGGTTATTGAAGGTGGCGACCTGCATGCCCCCCAAGCGCCACTCGATTTTGGCAATTCGGGGACGGGCATCCGGCTGATGGCGGGCCTGTTGGCTGGTCTGGGCAGCCATCCGAAATTTACCAACCAATGCATCCAGCTGACGGGCGATGCGTCTTTGAGTCGCCGACCCATGATGCGCATTGTGGAGCCTTTACAGGCGTTGGGCGGTGACATTGATGCAAGCCATGGGTGCGCGCCATTGTTTGTTCGTCCCCGCCAGTTGTCTGGGCAAACCCAGACCCTCAAGGTCGCCAGTGCCCAGGTCAAGTCGGCTATTTTGTTGGCTGCCCTGAACGCTTCGGGCGAGACCCGGGTCATAGAACCCGCGCCGAGCAGAGATCATACGGAGCGTTTGTTGCAGGCCTATGGCGTTGAGGTCGACCGAATCAGCGAGACCGAGGTCTCAGTGTTCGGGGGCCAAACGTTAGAGTCGGGCGTTTTTGAAGTACCCGGGGACATCAGCTCGGCGGCTTTTGTTATGGCAGCAGGTTTGTTGGTCCCAGGATCTGACATCGTACTAGAGCACGTGGGCTTAAACCCAACACGGGATGGGATATTGCGTGTGATCGATGCCATGGGTGGTGCCTTTGATGTCAGGGTGGATGCACGATCCACGGGTGAGCCCATTGGGACCATTGCGATCAAAAGTGCGTCTCTAAAAGGACACGGCATCCCGCCGGAATGGGTGCCACTGGCGATTGATGAGTTCCCAATCATCATGGGCATGGCTGCTTTGGCCGAAGGCGAGACGAGCATTGTGGGCGCCGAAGAGTTGCGTGTAAAAGAGTCGGATCGTTTGGCCTTGATGTGTTCTGAGCTTCTCAAGCTGGGCGTGGATGTTGAAGAAACATCAGACGGTGCGCTTGTTCGTGGTGGTCGCGTCAAAGGCGGGGTGGTGGAGTGTGGGGGCGATCACCGCATTGCAATGACTTTCGCTGTGCTGGGGTTGGTGGCACAGAGCCCAATCACAATCCGCGATGCCCACTGGATGCAGACAAGCTATCCGGGGTTTGTCGATGACTTGAATCGCCTAGGCGCTCAGTTAGAATGGCTGGCATGAATACCCCCCCGAAAATCATCCCTGTCATCACCATTGATGGCCCATCCGGTGTCGGCAAGGGCGCCATCTCAGCAGCCTTGGCGGATGCGCTGGGGTGGCATTTGTTGGACTCTGGGGCTGTTTATCGTGCGGTGGCCTTGGTGGCATTTGAGCAGGGCGTTGATCCCGCCGATGAGCACCAATTGGTCGACATTTGCCAAGGGGTGAACTTGGAGTTTCAATCCAGTGACTCGGGCATTGCGGTGTTGATTGATGGGGACTTGGTGGATGAGAAGCTAAGAACTGAATCGGTCAGCCAAATGGCTTCCAAGGTCGCGGCCATTCCGTCTGTCAGGCGAGCTTTGCTTGATCTGCAGTACAGTTTCCGGGAGCCACCTGGGCTGATAGCCGATGGGCGCGACATGGGAACAGTGGTTTTCCCCGATGCCGTGGCCAAGATCTTCCTGACAGCCAGCGCCCATGAGCGGGCCACACGACGCTTTAAGCAGTTGAAAGAAAAGGGGGAAGATGTTATATTTGACCGCTTATTCAGTGACATCGATGAGCGTGACCGGCGTGATCGAGAGAGAGCAGTCTCTCCGACCGTGCCAGCAGCAGACGCCAAAGTCATTGATTCGACTGACATGAACCTCGAGCAGGTGATTGCCCAAGCCAAGGCTTATGTCGAATCAAAGCTCGGTATCAGCGAGAGATCTGAGTAAAACAGGGCCTGTTGGTCTTCGGGTTAAAGCCCCAAGCCACGCAGGGTGTTAAACGAGCGAAACCGCCAGGTTTTGCAGATGACGAAAGCCAGTCGAGCGATCTTTGAGACAGTAAGGCATGTCGATCTGGCCAATCAGGAATACATGAATCACATGAGCGAATCTTTTGCTGAGTTATTTGAACAGAGTCTAACCGAGCGCGAACTCCGACCCGGATCGATTGTGGTTGGTCGCGTGGTTGAAATCCGCGACGATGCGGTGGTGATCAATGCAGGTTTGAAATCCGAAGGCATTGTCCCTATCTCCCAATTTGAAACCCGCGACGGCGTCTTGGAAGTGAGCGTTGGCGATGAGGTTGAGGTGGCACTGGATGCCATCGAAGATGGATTTGGTGAAACTCGCCTATCCCGAGAGAAAGCCAAGCGCTCGCGCGTTTGGACAGAACTCGAGTCGGCTTTGGAAGCAGGCGCGACCGTGATGGGCCAAATCTCTGGCAAGGTCAAAGGTGGCTTCACCGTCAACATCGACACCATCAGAGCGTTCTTGCCAGGCTCGTTGGTGGATGTGCGTCCTGTCAGAGACCCTGGTTATCTGGAAGGAAAAGATCTCGAATTTAAGATCATTAAATTGGACCGTCGCCGCAATAACTTAGTGGTCAGTCGCCGTGCGGTGGTTGAGCATGAATACGCGGCAGAGCGCGATGATTTGATTGACCGTCTGACTGAAGGTGCTGTGATCAAAGGCGTGGTTAAAAACCTCACCGATTATGGTGCTTTCTTGGATTTGGGTGGTATCGATGGTTTGTTGCACATCACCGATATGGCTTGGAAGCGGGTGCGTCATCCCTCAGAAATTGTCGAAGTGGGTGAGGAGCTCGAAGTCCGTGTGCTGCGCTTTGATCGGGACCGCATGCGTGTCTCGCTTGGCTTGAAACAGCTGGGTGAAGATCCATGGAGCGATATTGATCGCCGTTACCCACCCACCGCTCGCTTGTTCGGCAAAGTCACCAACATCACCGATTATGGTTGCTTTGTAGAAATCGAAGACGGTGTGGAAGGTCTGGTTCACGTCTCTGAAATGGACTGGACCAACAAGAACGTCAACCCAGCCAAAGTGGTTCATGTGGGGCAAGAAGTTGAAGTCATGGTGTTGGATGTGGATGAAGAACGCCGCCGCATCTCATTGGGCATGAAGCAATGCCAGCCCAACCCATGGGAAGCTTTTGCAGCCACATACAATAAAGGCGACAAAGTCTCTGGTGCCATCAAATCCATCACCGATTTCGGCATCTTCATTGGCTTGGAAGGCGGTATCGATGGTTTGATTCACTTGTCTGACATCTCTTGGATGGACACAGGTGAGGACATGGCGCGTGATTACAAGAAAGGCGAAGAGCTTGAGGCAGTGGTTTTGGCCGTTGATCCTGAGCGTGAACGGATTTCTTTGGGCATCAAGCAGATGGACCAAGACCCATTTGCCACGTTCATGGCCGAACATCCCAAAGGCTCACTGCTGAAAGGCACTGTTGAGTCTGTGGATGCGAAGGGTGCGGTCATTAACATCGCTGAGGGCGTTCAGGGCTATATCAAGGCCTCGGATTTGTCTGCAGAGCGTGTGGAAGATGCGACCAAAGTTGTCTCCGTTGGTGATGAGATTGAAGCCAAATTCTATTCGTTGGATCGCAAGACACGCCAGCTGAGCCTGTCGGTTCGTGCCAAAGACGAAGATGAGTTGGCCGGTGTGATTGATCAATATCAGTCTCGCTCCAGCAGTTCCGGCACGTCTTTGGGTGATTTGCTCAAAGAGCAACTCGATAAGGACGCCTAAGGGCCTTCCATGACACGATCCGAGCTCATCGAAAAGCTTTCCGCTCAGCAGGCTCATTTGAGCCTGGCTGATGTTGAGTTGGCCGTGAGAACCATCATCGATCAGCTCGGATCGGCTCTGGCCCATGGTGAACGCATTGAGATCCGTGGGTTTGGAAGCTTTGCGCTTCATCACCGTCCACCAAGAGTCGGGCGCAACCCAAAAACAGGTGAGCCGGTAGCGCTTCCGGGTAAGTATGTGCCCCACTTCAAACCAGGCAAAGCCCTTCGCGAGCGCGTGGACACTCATGGGCGCTAATCGTCCCAGTTCGTCCTTGTTATTGCATCGACAACAGGGGTTTTAATCCATGTTCCGTTGGTTGCTGCTGATTGCTCTGGCAGTGGCTGTGGCTTTGGGTCTCGTGGTCGGCATCCTAAACCCGCAAGAAGTCAATTTCGATCTTTTGTTTTTCAAGGGGGCACTCCCGCTCGGTGCGATTATGTTGCTGTGTTTTATCGCAGGCATATTGCTCGCCACCTTGTGGGGTCTTTTTAGACGCCTAATGCGCTTGTCCAAGCGCCGGTCAGAGGCATCTCGTGTCGATATTTGAAATGCTGCCTTTGTTGCTGTTGTTGGTGGTGGCCTTGGGGATTGGCTGGGCATTGGGCAAATGGCAACTGTCTAGGGAGCTCAAGCGCCAAGACCATTTGGCCAACCACTATTTCAAAGGCCTCAATTACCTGCTCAACGAAGAGCCGGATAAAGCAATCGAAATCTTTCTGCAGTTGGCAGAGCGCAAGTCTTCACGCACCTATCGCGTTGGTCGGCAGGCAAGTCATGACGTGATCGAAACCCATTTGGCCCTTGGCAGTCTTTTTCGGCGTCGCGGTGAAATGGACAAAGCGATCCGGTTCCACAAACACATCATTGCCCAGCCTCATTTAAATGAGGCACAGCGCACGCTGGCGCTGAGAGAGCTGGGTCGGGATTACCTGCAAGCGGGCTTGCTGGATCGGGCAGAGCGCTTGTTTAGCGAGCTCATCGAGCGTGAGCAGGGCGATGTGCAACCCACGCGTCAACTCATGGATATCTATCAGCAGGAGAAAGACTGGGCCAAAGCCATCGAACAAGCCCAGCATTTGCAAGTGCAAGAACCCGAAGAGAGTGGTTTGTTGCTGGCCCAATACAACTGTGAACTGGCAGAACAAGCCCTGGCTCGGGGGGATACCGAAGCCGCTCAAAAAGCGCTGCGTCAGGCCAAGCGGTATAAGCCAGGGCATGCTCGGGCATTGATGCTCGCTGGGGACATGGCGCGTCTACAAGGCGACCAAGCCGACGCCATTGCTGAGTACATCAAAGCCTGCGAGTCGGACCCGGAGGCGTTTGTCTTGGTGGGCGAGCTCATGCTGGATGCCCATGAGCAGCTGGATCGAGTGGATGAACTGATCGCTTGGTTGGATGGGTTTTGGAACGCCAGCCACATGAGTGCGGCACTGATCATGCTGGCGACTTTAAGGGCCAAGCGCGAGCCTCAAGCGGGTGTGGCAACCTTGCTGGATGGTTTGGCGCAGCGTGTGACCATTGTTGGTCTGGAAGCGTTGGTCCATATGTTGCATGAACATGGAATGAGTCTATCTGAGGTAGACCCCGAGCTGGTGGGGCGTTTGATGAGCGAACTGCGGAAAGCGCAATCGCGGTATCGCTGTAAACAGTGTGGGTTCAGCAGCAGCGAGCACCATTGGCTCTGTCCCAGCTGCCGGCAGTGGGATACCACCCGCTTGGTTCAGGGTCCTTGGGGAGACTGATATTTTGACCAACGGCACCCAGACACTGTGGTGGATCAGTGGTTTCCTGCCCTTTGTTTTGGTGGCGTTGTTTGGCGGATTGGCCGGGCAATGGCTCCAGCGCCAAGGCATCGTCGATCAACCCGATCAGGCCCGCAGATTACATGCCCAAGCGACACCGCGTGGGGGCGGTGTGTTGATTGCAATGGGCCTCGCTGTGACTTTGATCGTCCAAATGGTGGCGCTGGCGAGCTGGGCCCAGATTTGGCTGCTGTTGCTGTTTGTGGTGGTGGCCACGGGGATGGGTTGGCTCGAGGACGTCAGGCCCCGACCCATTCGATATCGTTTGTTGGGGCAATTTGGCGTGGCTTTGGCGGTCTGGTTGTGGTTGGGGCCGATTGAGACGGTTGGGCTCGGTGTGTGGCTCTGGGACAACCCCTGGATGTGGACCATGCTCGGGGTGGTGGCCATTGTGTGGCTAATGAATCTGCATAATTTTATGGATGGCGCGGATGGCTTGGCTGCCACCCAAGGCATCTGGTCGGGTGCTTGTTACGCCGCATTATTTGCACACGCTGGCAACCCATCATGGGCGCTTGTTGCTGTGGCACTGGTGGGTGGCTGTGCGGGTTTTTTGATTTGGAATCGGCCAGTGGCGCGACTTTTTATGGGCGACAGTGGCTCATTGTTGCTGGGCGGTCTGGTGGGGCTTTTTGCCTACCAAGCGGTCACCAGCGGGGCAGCCTCACTGATGGTGTGCCTGATGATTTCAGCTGTTTTCGTCGTTGACGCCACCGCGACATTGCTTTGGCGCATCAGAAGTGGACAGCAATGGTATACTGCGCATGCGTCTCACGCCTTTCAGCGTTTGATTGCAGGGGGCTTGAGTCATGCTCAAGTGTTGATTGTGTATGCGGCATTAAACATAGGGCTTGTTTTGCCAGCGGTCACGGGGGCCCTCTGGTGGCCTAGGCACGAGGCCTGGCTTGGAATGGCGTTATTTGTTGCCTTAATTTTGGGCTGGTGGCGCGTTCAAAGGCGCACTCTAGAAATTGGGGCTTGAAGGTTAGGATGGCTATGGAAAAACCAGCAACAAGCCTAAATCGACGGGCGCTCGTGATTGCCCATGATTTTTTTGTTCTGGTTGTCGCTTGGCTTGGGGCCCGCCTTCTATCGATCTGGGTGGTCGGTGACCACACCCTAAATTGGCCTCAGCTAGCGGTTGAAGTCAACCTGATTTTGATTATCCAAGGTTTTTTGCAGTGGCGTGCTGGCCTATATCGCGGGGTGTGGCGCTTTGCGAGTTTGCCTGATTTGGGCAATTTGTTGCGGGCCGCCATTTTAGGTGCGGTAGCAGGTATTGCGGTGATGTTGTTGCTGGACGTCCCGCTTGAAGTCATGCTACTGGTCGTCTGGGCGTTTCCAGCCATCTTATTGTTGTTGCTGAGCCTTCCGAGGCTGACCTACCGCATATTCAAAGACATGCGCTCAGAAGTTCATGAGCGGCGCGTGACTCAGCGAACCTTGATCCTCGGGGCGGGTCGTTCTGGCCAATTGCTGTTGCCCGAATTGCGCCGTCGTGGCCGGTATGACGTGGTCGGCTACTTGGATGACGACGAACAATTGCGTGGTAAGTTGGTCAGTGATTTGCCCGTTCTGGGCCCAATGACGCGATTGTCTCGGGTGTGTCGAGAGGCTGCTATTGACCTGGTGGTGATCGCCATTCCGTCGGCCACCAATTATCAGATGCAACGCATCGTTTCTTTTTGCGAAGCGGCGGGTGTTGAATTCAAAACACTGCCAACGCTCAAGCAAATGGGCGCCACGCTCACGCGGTTCGATGACCTCAAACCGGTCGCCATTGAAGATCTGTTGGGTCGTGATCCGGTGTCATTGGATTGGGATGCACTGCGGGCTGGGTTGGCTGGACGGCGTGTCTTGGTCACGGGTGGGGGCGGCTCAATTGGGGCTGAGCTGTGTCGTCAGATTGCCAGACTCGACCCGGCCTCTTTGGTGATCTTGGACAACTGCGAATACAACCTCTATCGGGTCGACTACCGTTTGCGCAGTGAGTTTCGAGACCTGATCATTGAGACGGTGCTTGGCGACATCTGCGATTCAGCCACCATCGGTAACGTCATGGGCAAGGGCAGACCCGATGTGGTTTTTCACGCCGCTGCTTATAAGCACTTGCCGATGCTACAAAATCAGGCCAGAGAAGCCTTCAGAAACAATGTGTTGGGCACGAAACGCGTGGCCGATGCGGCTGTGGCGCATGGGGTTGAGACTTTTGTCTTGATCTCAACAGACAAAGCTGTGAACCCCAGTAACGTCATGGGGGCGACCAAACGCATTGCTGAGCTGTATTGTCAGCACATCAATCAACAATCGCCGACACGGTTCATCACCGTGCGGTTTGGTAATGTCTTGAACTCCACAGGCTCCGTTGTCCCGTTGTTCAACGAACAAATTCGCCAGGGTGGTCCGGTCACGGTCACTCATCCCGACATCACCCGCTACTTCATGACCATCGCCGAGGCTGGCCAGTTGATTTTGCAGGCGGCGGTATTGGGCCGTGGCGGTGAAGTTTTTGTGTTGGACATGGGTGAGCCTGTTCGCATCAGTTATTTGGCCGAGCAACTGGTGCGGTTGGCTGGCAAGGAGCCGGGCAGGGACATCGAAATTATCTATACAGGATTGAGACCTGGAGAGAAACTGTTCGAGGAGCTCTTCCATGAGCATGAGCCGCATGCCAATACCGAGCATGAAAAGATTTTCTTGAGTCGCAGCACGCTTGACCAGGCCTCGCTGTCTGCTTTGATTGGCCATTTGCAAGCCGCAGAGCGGGCATCACAAAGCTATGACACGGTTGCATTGAACGAGCTGCTGTTGAAGATGGTGCCAGAGATGGCTCGGCAACCCAACCGACGTGATCAAAAAGTCATACCACTGGTTGGCTAGTTTTAAATGTCCTTGAGGCCCCGGAAAGATCATCCATCAGGCACTGTGGTGCCTTGGTCTGTGGATTCCAAGTTACTGGCAGACAATCCGTTGTCTGACCCCACCAAACGGGCCCACCCCGTGTATTTGCCCCCAGGCTACGACTCGTCATCCAAGAAGCGTTTTCCAGTTCTGTGGAGCTTGGCTGCCTATACCAATGCAGGCCCCGGTCAGGTTGCTTGGCGCAATCATGGTGAGACCTTGCCCGAGAGGCTCGATCGCTTAATCCATGAGCAGGCCATGCCACCGGTCATCGTGGTGTTTCCAGATTGCTATACCAGTCTGGGTGGCAACCAGTACGTGAATACGCCAGCCATGGGGCGATATGCAGACCACATCATTGATGAGCTGATTCCTGCACTCGATCGAGACTTTCAAACCATCCCAGACTGGGAGGCTCGGGCTGTTTTTGGGAAATCCTCGGGTGGGTTTGGCGCGCTGCATTTGGCCATGCATTACCCAAGGAATTGGCGGGCTGTGGCTTCACATGCGGGCGATTGCGGTTTTGATCGGGTGTACACCCGTGACTTTGCCCTGACATGCGATGTCTTGAGTCGCTATAAGGGTGATTTGGCCAAGTTTGTACAAGCATTCTGGCGCTCGAAGCGGCCAGGCCATTCTGATTTCCACGCACTGATGACCCTGTGCCTTGCAGCGAGCTATTCGCCGGATGCGGATCAACCTTTGGGTTTGGCATTGCCATTTGATCTGCAGACCGCAGAAATCATTCCCTCGGTCTGGGCGCAGTGGCTGGCATTTGATCCGGTGATGGCCTGCTCGGCGCACGCTGAGGCCCTGAAGTCGCTCGATGGTGGCTTGTGGATTGATGTGGGGCAGCGCGATCAATATTTCATGCATTATGGGAGCCGGTCACTGCATCGGGCGTTAACTGATGCCGGCATCGAGCATCACTTCGAGGAGTTTGACGGAACGCACTCTGGCATCGACTGGCGCCTGGATCACTCGATTCCTTGGTTGGTCTCCCGCCTAGCGCTCGATTGACTTAGAATGAAGGCATGTTGACCGTCACCCCCAGTGCCAGAGAATATTTTCAAGGTTTGTTGGAGCAACAACCCAACAACACCCATTTGCGCTTGCGCGTGATCCATCCAGGAACGCCACAGGCTGAGGTGGATCTGGCTTATTGTCCACCAGGCGATGAGCAGGCCCAGGATGAGGCCATTGATTGTGGCCTCTTCACCTTGTATGTCGAGGCCGATAGCATGAAGGTTCTCGATGGGGCAATGATTGACTTTGAGCGCCACGCCACGGGTGGAGATCTGTCCATTCGCGCACCCGGCTTGAAGGGCCAGCGTCCAGCATCGGATTCGCCCATTGAAGAGCGAATCGGCTGGGTTCTTGAGGCACGCATCAACCCAATGGTCGCCTCCCACGGCGGCGTGGTGGGTTTGGTGGAGGTCACACCAGAAAATGATGTGGTGTTGCAATTCGGGGGTGGTTGTCAGGGTTGCGGGATGATCGATGTGACGCTCAAGCAAGGGGTGGAAACCACCATTAAGCAAGAGGTTCCCG
The DNA here is from genome assembly GCA_018400355.1 of Wenzhouxiangella sp. GTDB lineage: Bacteria > Pseudomonadota > Gammaproteobacteria > Xanthomonadales > Wenzhouxiangellaceae > Wenzhouxiangella. The sequence continues at coordinate 15,960 of JAGYMV010000002.1, read as the reverse complement.
AGATCCGGAGCGTGATTGACGCCACCGATCACGCCAGTGGCGAAAACCCGTACTACTCAGCCTAGAACCCCAGCCCAAAGGCTGGGCCATTAATCCACCTTAAGATCAATCAGGCCCGATTGGCGCGAGTACCAAGCGGCCAAATCGGCAATGTCTTGATCACTCAAATCGCGGGCAAAACCAGACATGATGGCGTGATTCCGATCACCGGAGCGATACGCTTTGAGGGCTTGAACCAGATAGTCAGCGTGTTGGCCGCCCAGCTTTGGGTAGTCGTCTTGAAGCGAGAGGTTGCCATCGATTCCATGGCAACTTTGACACACCGCTGATATTTCCAGTCCACGTTGGGGATTGCCTGATGCGTGAGCCAAAGGCACGAAACCCAATAGGATGAGGGCAATGGCAGATGCCTGCATGAGGTTGGCGCGCATCATGGGTTGTCTCCGCTGTTTTGTTCACCACCGGTTGAGCCACCCGCTTCTGCACTGAGACTCACAAAGTAGGCCGCCACATGATGCATTTCCTCATCACTTAGGGTGTGTGCTTGCGCATTCATGGTTCGATGTTTGCGACTGCCATCTCGATAGGCTTGTAGGGCCGCCACAATATAACCGTAGTTTTGACCACCGATCTTGGGGACCGAATAGGTCGGATAAACGTTTTGTTGAAATGGAATGCCGTGACAGCCGTTACAGGTGTAGGCAATGATCTTCCCTTCCTCGGGATTGCCTTGTTGGGCCGAGACGGGGCCAATCAAGCAGATGCTGACCAGCAGGGCATAAATTGGGTTGGTCACTCTCATGGTGTGGTCCAAGACAAGCTACTCCAAAACAGTTGAGGCCCTATTATAACGGGGGGATTGGCCTTGGTGTAGACCTCCCGAGATTCGCTCAAATGATTTACACTATCTGCTGGCCTTAAATGAGATTTTCTATGCCCTCGCTGAGACCCTTGGATTTGTTCGATATTGCGTCGGACTTGACCGAAGAAGAGCTGATTATTCGGGATACCGTCGGCCGATTTGTCGATGAAAAAGCCATTCCACTGATGGGTGAGTGCTTTGAAAAAGCTCAATTCCCAATGGAATTGGTTTCAGAAATCGCTGAAATGGGTTTGTTTGGATCAACCATCCAAGGCTACGGTTGCGCGGGCTTGGGTGCGGTCACCTACGGCCTGATCTGCCAAGAGCTCGAGCGCGGTGATTCTGGCTTGAGAAGCTTTGTGTCTGTGCAATCATCCCTTTGCATGTACCCCATCTATGCTTTTGGCTCAGATGACCAAAAAGAGCGCTGGTTGCCCCAAATGGCCAAAGGCGAGGTGATTGGCTGTTTTGGTTTGACTGAGCCCCACGGCGGCTCGGATCCGAGCAACATGAAGACCCATGCCCGCAAAGAGGGTGACGACTGGATCATCAATGGCGCCAAGATGTGGATCACCAATGGGACATTGGCTGATATCGCGATTGTTTGGGCGCAAACCGACGATGGCATTCAGGGCTTCATCGTTGAGAAGTCATTCCCAGGTTTTGAGGCGCGTGATATTCACAACAAAATGTCACTTCGTGCGTCTGTGACCTCTGAATTGTATTTTGATAACGTCCGTGTGCCAGATGCCAATCGCTTGCCAAATGTGCGTGGACTCAAAGGGCCGCTGTCGTGTTTGTCGCAAGCGCGGTATGGGATTTGCTGGGGTCCAATTGGCGCGGCACAGGCGTGTTTGAAAGAAGCCATTGACTACACCGGCGAGCGGGTCTTGTTTGATCGGCCATTGTCGGCTAACCAAGCAGCACAAATCCGCTTGGCCGATATGGCGCGCCGCATCACCACCGCTCAGTTGTTGGCTCTCCGCCTCGGACGCCTGAAAGAAGCGGGCAAAGAACACCCAACTCAGATTTCTATGGCCAAGTGGAACAATGTCCGAATGGCGCTTGATGTGGCCCGCGATTGCCGAGATTTACTCGGGGGCGCAGGCATCACATTGGATCATGTGGCCATCCGCCATATGTTGAATTTGGAGTCTGTGATCACTTATGAGGGCACAGAGACCGTCCACCAATTGGTGGTGGGCCGTGAATTGACAGGGCACAACGCCTTCTGATTGGCTGACACAGAGCCCATAAAATGTCCTCCCGCATTCACCGGGCGCAGCTCATCGATCAGCAGTTCATCGAGGGTGTGCGCCATCTGGAGCCCGTGCCAAGCGCGCAGGCCATCACAGATGCTTCGTTGCCCGATCAGGACTTGCTGGAGCTGTTTGATAGCCAACTGACCTCTCGCCAGCTCGATTTGATGGCGCGCGTGAAGCGGCAAGAAAATAAAGTCTTCTACACCATCGGTTCCTCAGGCCATGAGGGCAATGCATTGTTGGGGCGGCTCTCGAGGCCAACAGACCCGGCGTTCTTGCACTATCGCTCAGGGGCTTTTATGGCTGAGCGTTACCGCTACCAAGCCCACCTCGATTTCATCACCGACACCTGTTTGTCCTTTGCGGCCTCCGCTGCCGATCCAGCCTCGGGTGGGCGGCACAAGGTTTGGGGGCATCCCGACCTGTGGGTATTGCCGCAGACCTCAACCATTGCCTCGCACTTGCCCAAGGCGCTGGGTACGGCTTTGGCCATTGAGAGTGGTCGGACGCAAAGCTTGCATGCATTGCCGATTCCAGAAGACGCCATTGTGCTGTGCAGTTTTGGGGATGGCAGTCTCAATCACGCCACCGCACAAACCACCCTCAACGCGGCTTCTTGGGCTTGCCATCAGGGTCTCAAGTGCCCATTGGTGTTTGTGTGCGAGGACAATGGCTGGGGCATCTCGGTGCCCACCCCCAAAGACTGGGTGGCCGAGAGCATGCGAACCCGTCGGGGGATAGAGTATGTCGCAGCGGATGGCTTGAGCCTTGAAGCGGGCTATCGGGTGGTGCAGGAGGCCTTGGCCCGGGCCAGACGGACCCGCCGGCCAGTGTTTGTCCACTTAAAAATGGTTCGCCTGATGGGGCATGCGGGCACCGATTTTGAAATCGAGTATCGGTCGGAGGGCGAGTTGACTGCCAGTGAAGCGCAAGATCCGCTGCTGGTCAGTGCCAAAGAAGTCCAAAAGCGCCATCTGATGAGCGCTGAGGAGATTTTGGGCCGTTACGAAGCCATACGTGCCGAATGTCTGACCAAAGCCGATTGGGCGGATCAGCAACCCAGGCTGACCAGTGCAGAAGCCATCATGGCGCCTTTGGCGTCTTTGTCCGTCGGGGGTGTGTTGAAAGAGGCCCAAAGATCTGTGCCAGCAGCCGAACGCGGTGCGAGGTGGGATGGGGGGTTGCCTGAGCAAAAAGGCGCGAGGCACATGGCTGTTTTGATCAATCAGGCATTAAGAGACATTCTCATAAAGTACCCGCAAAGCATTGTTTTTGGAGAGGATGTCGCAAAAAAAGGTGGGGTCTATACGGTGACCAAGGGCCTATGGGCTGACTTTGGTCGACGGCGTGTGTTCAATACCTTGTTGGATGAAACCACCATTTTGGGGTTGGCGCAGGGTTATGCCAATCTGGGCTTTTTGCCCATCCCTGAGATCCAGTACTTGGCTTATTTTCACAACGCCTGTGACCAAATACGCGGGGAGGCCTGTTCGCTCCAGTTCTTCTCAAATCAGGCTTTTAGCAACCCAATGGTGGTGCGAATTGCCGGTCTGGGGTATCAGAAAGGGTTTGGTGGCCACTTCCACAACGACAATTCAGTCACTGCACTCAGAGACATCCCAAGCATCATCATTGGTTGCCCATCTCGGGGCGATGACGCGGTCATGATGCTCCGAACCATGGTGGCAATGGCTGCCATTGATGGGCGGGTGTGTGTGTTCCTTGAGCCGATTGCTTTGTATATGACCAAAGACCTCTATCAGCCTGACGATAAGGCGTGGTGTTTTGATTATCCGCCACCCAATCAAGCGCTTGAGCCTTTTTCACCAAGGCTTTATGAGCAAAAGGGCGCTCAATTGCTGATCATCACCTATGGCAATGGCGTACCGATGGCGTTGAGAACACAAGCCACACTCGAGCAGGCGGGCCAAAAAGCCTCAGTGCTCGACCTTCGTTGGCTCAAGCCGTTGCCCATTGAGTCGGTGATTGAAGCCGCGGGGGGAATGGACTCGGTGCTGGTGGTCGACGAAGGGCGGCCGGGTGGATGTGTCGGCGAAACCATCATCAGCGAATTGGCTCAGAAGGCCCCTGGGCTCAAGCTCAGATTGGTGTGTGCCCAAGACAGCTATATTCCGTTGGGCGCCGCGGCAGAGGTGGTGATGATGAAAGAAAGCGACATACTGACCTCGGCCCAAGCGTTGTTGGGGCTCGACTGAGGATTGACACAACCTTGTTGTCATTGAGCTATGCTCGTGAGCCTACGGTATTGGGTTTGAGCGGGTGAATGCATGCGAATTTTAATCACAGGTGGTAGCGGGTTCATCGGGCAAGCGCTATGTCCTGTGTTGCTCTCTGAGGGACACGAACTTTTGGTGGTTTCTCGACACCCCGCCCGTTCAGCCAAACGCCTGCCCAGCGGCATCCAGTTCAAGACATCGGTGGCGGCGTGTGCCGACTTTGAGCCCGAGGCCATCGTCAATTTGGCGGGTGAGCCCATCGCCAATCGACGCTGGAGTCAGGCCCAAAAGACCAAGCTGATTGAGTCTCGGACAACAACCACGGCTTCGTTGGTGGATTTGGTTGCACAAGCCACCACAAAACCCAAGGTGTTTGTGTCTGGCTCGGCTGTGGGCTTTTACGGTGCGTGTGGGTCCGAACCCGTCACGGAAGACAGCGCAGCGGGCGAGGGGTTTGCACATGAGTTGTGCGCCCAGTGGGAGGCGGCAGCGGAGCGCGCCCGTCCATATGTCGAGCGTTTGTGTGTGATCCGAATCGGACTGGTTTTAGATCAGCCTGGTGGGATGCTCGATCGGATGGTCCCGCCTTTTCGCCTGGGATTGGGGGGGCGGTTTGGCTCGGGTCGACAGTGCATGCCTTGGATTCACCGCACAGACATGGTGCGGATCATTGCCTGGCTCATCAATCACCCCACAGCCAACGGCGCATTCAATGCCTCAGCGCCAAGTCCTGTTGACAATGCGACCTTCTCCAAGGCATTGGCCCGCCACCTGAATAGACCAGCCGTCTTCCCGGTGCCTGAATTTGTCCTAAAGACCGCTTTTGGTGAGATGTCGGAGTTGATGTTAGAAGGCGCTTGCATGGTGCCCCAGCGGTTGTTGGATGGTGGCTTTGAGTTCAGTTACCCAACACTGGATCAAGCGCTTGCTGAGATTGTTTCGCGCTAGTCTGCCAAAGGCATGGCTCTTTGAGCGCTACTCGAGGGGTGTATCAATGACCAAAGTGGCGCTGGTCAAAGGCCCGACGTTCACCCGGCCCTCAAAATCTCCTGGACTCGGTGCGACATCGCCACTCATTGAGATGCGCGCGGTCAAGGCAATCTCTGCAAAGGCCGACAGAGTCAGACCCTCAATCATGGCATCGGCATCGCTCAGCGATAAGGTCAGGGGCAGGTCATCAACAAGCAAACGTCTCGCCGCCAGTGGCGTCGGTGGGCCCTCCATCGCTTGTGCGATCACAAAAACAACCTCATCACCACTGAGCGCCTGTTCAATTGCAGGTGCAATCTCGATGGTGAGATCGATGACACGACCCGCTGGCGCTTCTCCCAGCTGTTGTCTGGCCAAAGTGATTTGACGTTCTATCGACGTTCTGACCGGGGCATCGCTGGGTAAAGTCTCTAAGAGCTGCTGCCATTGGTCGATGGCCTCCTCAAAGCGCTCGTTAGAGAAGGCAATGACGCCCGTCAGCCAGAGCGCCTTTTGATTTAAGGGCTCATCCATCAATGCTTGATCGAGCAGTGCAATGGCTTCTTCCGACGCTTGGCCAACGTTGGCAAAAATGAGCGTTTCTGCCAGTTCAACCTGAATGGAGGTGTCCTCGGGATCCAAATACAAGGCGCGGCGAAAAGCATGCTGTGCTGAGGAAAATGACTCGATGTTTTTGTACGCACTGCCGAGGGCCATCCAATTGTCTTGATCGTCGGGGTTCCGCTCGAGCTGATTGGCAATGGCAATCAGCTGCCCGCGCAGTTCATCGGCCGGGGTTGCATCGCGCTCAATCGCTTGTGGTTCTCCTACAATGGCGTACAAGGCAATCAAGCCCATGGGCACCAGAATGAGCACAAACACACCCGCTAACAGATAGCGGTCACGTTGCTGTTTTTGCCATAAAGGGGCCAGCATGCTCAATAGGGCAATCCCGATGGCTGCTAGGGTAATCAGTACAAATGATGTCATGGTTAGAGTAGGGCTCGACGCTGACGGATGATGATCACTGATCCAAGCAGACCAATCAGTAATAGCAAAATGGGCCCACCCCATAGAAGCAAAGTGTGGGAGGCCAGAGGGGGGCGATAGAGAACAAAGTCGCCATAACGCTCCACCATAAAATTGCGGATCTCTTGGTCTGTCCGTCCATCTTGGATCATGACAAATAGCTCTTGACGCAAATCCTGTGCCAAGGGCGCATCCGAGTCCGCCAGCGACTGATTCTGACAGACGGTGCAGCGGATCTCTTCGGCGAGTGCTTTAAAGCGAATCTCCTCAACATCCGAGCGAAATGGCAAAGGTTCGATGGCAGAAGCCAGCGACTGATCGCTGAGGCCAAGCGCGAGTAGCCAAGCCGTGAGGAGTAGGGCTTTTCTCATGCGCCCACCTCCTGTTGCAAGCGTTGAATGCGGGCCATCAGGTCGCCCAAGATGGTTTCATCAATTGGGCCGATGTGCTTGTGTCTGATGATGCCACGGTGGTCAATTAAAAAGGTCTCAGGCGCACCATAGACGCCCAGATCAATCGCACTCCGGCCTTCATAATCGACCATGTGATATGCCCACACGTCACCAAACTGAGACAACCACCGAAGCGCGTCGTCTCGTTCATCTTTCCAGTTAAAACCCACCACAGGAACACCCGACTCTTTGGCGAGGCGGCCCACATAGGGGTGTTCAATGCGGCATGACTGACACCAGCTGCCCCAGACGTTGAGCACCCAAACCTCGCCCAGTCGATCAGCGGTGCTGGTGGTCTTTGCTGGCTGATGGAGCTGGGGCAACACCAGATTTGGGATCGGGCGTCCAACCAAGGGGGAGTCCACAAGTTTTCGCTCATCGGCGGTCTGCATGCCAATGATCAGTAGGCCAATCAAGCCTACAAACGTCACCAACGGTAACAGCAATCGAATCATGCGCTGGAGGCGGCCGAAGCATCCACGCCCTCGGTTGCAGATTGGCGTTGCTGCAATCGATAACGGCGGTCGGTAGCGGCTAAGGTTGCGCCAAGAGCCAACAGCAGTGCACCCCCCCATATCCAACGAATGAATGGTTTGATGTGGATTCGAATGCTCCACGCATTGCTTTGTGCGTCCAGTTCTTCACCCATGGCGATGTAGAGGTCTTTAAATAGTCCAGGTCTTAAGGCCACCTGCGTCATGGTTTGACCACTGCGATGATAAAGACGCTTTTGAGGCGCCATCTCTTGAATGACTTCACCGTCTTTGCTGATGGTAAAACGTGCCTCATCAGCGATCCAGTTGGGTCCTTTGACAGAGACCACCTCGAGCAAGGTGAATTCATAGCCAGCCACACTCACGGATTCTTGCGGTGTCAGGCGGACATCGCGCTCGTAGGTGGCTGACTCAACCATGGCCACACCGATGATGAACACGCCCACACCTGCATGGGCCATGATCATCCCGAGCTGATGTCGTGGGAGGCCAAAGCGGGATCTCTTTTGACGATCAAATAGGTAATGGAAGGAGCCAAAAATCAACCACAAGCCACCCATCCAGCCCGTAATGGCGCGCGCGCTCCAAGCATCTAGCCAAGCCACAATAATCAAAGCGGCGACCAGAGACAAAACCAAGCTCCCCAGCAATGGGAACACCACACGCCAGAGCTCATCTTTGCCCCAGCGGGAGAACGGACCGAGTGGCATTAAGAGGACGACAGGGGTCATCAACAAGACAAACATTGCCCCAAAGTAGGGTGGTCCTACTGAGATTTGGCCCCAGCCCATCATGTCGATGATCAAAGGATAGAGCGTGCCCAGAAGCACCATGGCAGCAGAGACGGTGAAAAAGACGTTGTTTAGTAGCAACAAGGACTCCCGACTCATAAAGTCGAATCCCTTGCCGGTCATGATGCGTGGTGCCCGAAGGGCATACAAAAGCAAGGCACCACCGGTGACCACGATCATGAAACCTAAGATAAACATGCCCCTTTCTGGATCATTGGCAAAAGCGTGGACCGAGGTCAGCACACCCGAGCGTACCAAGAAAGTCCCAAGCAATGACATGGAAAAGGCGGCGATGGCCAACAAGATCGTCCAAGCAGGAAAGGCGCCGCGTTTTTCAGTCACAGCTTGCGAGTGAATCAAAGCGGTGCCGATCAACCAAGGGATAAACGAGGCATTCTCCACTGGGTCCCAAAACCACCAACCACCCCAGCCCAGCTCGTAGTAAGCCCACCAAGAGCCCAAGGCGATGCCAACGGTGAGGAACGCCCACGCCATCAATGTCCACGGGCGTGACCATTTGACCCATTCGGACTCGACGCGGCCACCCAGAAGGCCTGCAATGGCGAAGCCAAACGCGACAGCAAAGCCAACATAGCCCATGTAGAGTAAGGGCGGATGAAAGATCATCCCAGGGTCTTGCAGCAAGGGGTTTAAATCTTGACCATCCAGCGGTCCTGGGATCAACCGATCAAAGGGATTGGAGGTCAGTAGTGTAAACAGCAAAAAGCCGACCGAAATCATTCCCATCACCGCCAGTACTCTGGCGATAAAAGCACGTGGCAGAGACCGAGACAAGAGACTCACCAGCAACATCCAGCCAGCCAGCATTAGGATCCAGAGCAATAGCGAGCCTTCGTGGCCACCCCACACAGCAGAGAGTCGATAGTACCAAGGCAACAATAAATTAGAATTGGTGGCGACATAGGTGACGGTGAAATCGTGGTTAAAAAACACGATGCTCAGAGCGATATAGGCGGCCAGCGCGAATACAAAATGCCCAATCACAAGCGTGTGTGCCATCGCCATTAAGGCGGGTCTGTTTTTGTACGCGCCGTACAAAGGGACAACCGATAGCACCAGCGCCAAGATCAGCGCCAAACTCAAAAAGACTTGACCCAGCTCAGCAATCATTCGAGTACCCCATGGGGTGCGCCGGCACGGTCAAGTGCGGCAGCCACCTCAGGTGGCATGTAGGTTTCGTCATGTCGCGCCAAAACTTCTCTGGCGTGGAATAGGCCTGCGTCATCCAAATGGCCTTGTGCAATGACGCCTTGTCCTTCTCTAAACAAATCGGGCAAGATGCCGGCATAGCTGACTGGCACCGAGTGGGCCCCGTCGGTGACGGTGAATGTGACATAGAGCGATTCTGAGTCCCGCTGGATGCTGCCAGCTTCGACCAAGCCACCGAGGCGAAAGTTGCGTTCAGGGGGCAGTTCGCTGGTTTGGATGTCGCTTGGTGCGATGAAGTAGAGCATGTTGTCTTGGAGTGCTGTGATGGCGATGGCTGCAGCTGTGCCAACACCCAGCACCAACAGTGCAACGGCCGTTAAACGCTTACGACGCCTGGGGGTCATGTGTGTTCTTCACTCCTCATTAAGTGGTCTTCTTTGATTTGGCTGACGATCTGGCGGTACTTTTGAATGGGCTGAACCGCTTGCCAAACAATCACAGCCGCGGCGATGGCATAGCTGCTCCACACGTATTCTGCATAGCTCAGCTCAGGAATCATGCCCGCTCATCCTCAATGCCTGTAATGTCCATTTCTTGCGCTGGTCTTGCTCGAGCAACTCGTTTCTTGCTCGCTGCAAGAGCAACGCACCGAACATTAATTTTACAGCAACCGTCATCCAAATTAGCGGCGGCAGCATACTGGGGTCCATTGTGGATGGACCAAATAGGTTGATGGTTGAACCTTGGTGCAGTGTCGTCCACCACTCAACCGAAAAATGGATGATGGGGATGTTGACCACCCCCACCAGAATTAAGATGCTGGCAACACGTGCGCCTTGGCGACGATCATCAAAAGCGGCATACAGGCCCATGATGCCCAAGTAGATAAACAACAAAACGAGCATCGAGGTCAGGCGCGCATCCCACGCCCAGTACGTGCCCCACATGGGACGGCCCCAAATGGCGCCTGTCACCAAGCAGATCAGGGTGAATGCTGCGCCAATCGGTGCGGCGGTCATGGCCATGATTTCGGCTGTCCGAATCCGCCACACCAAAGTAATCACAGCCAAAATTGTCATCACAATGTAGGTGGCCATGGCCTGCCAAGCGGCGGGGACATGGATGTACAAAATCCGATAGCTGTCGCCTTGTTGGTAGTCAGGCGGGACGAGGTAGAGCGCCTGATAAAGCCCCACAGCAAGACCGACGAGTGTGAGCCCCCAAAGCCATGGAATGAGGGCCTGCGCAAACCTAAAAAAGGTGAGCGGTGACCCGAGTTTATGAAAGGCAAGTTTTGTCTGAGTCCACATGGCTATTCAATGTTAAGGCGCAAGGCGGCGGCAGTCGCTAGTGGAACTAGGCTCATCGCCAGCACCAGCAACGCCACCAATAAAAGCAAATAGGGCCTGACAGGTAGGCCATCTAAATAAGCAGAAACGGCACCCGTACTAAAGATTAACACGGGCACGATTAAGGGAAAGATTAATAGCCCCAAAAGTGCACCACCTTGGCGGGTGCCCAAGGTCAGCGCTGAAGCCAAGCCGCCAACCAAGGAGAGGATGGGTGTCCCAAGTAGTAGGGTCAATAAAAGAAGGCCCAGCGCTTCATTGGGCAAATAAAGCATCTGGGCTGCAATGGGGGTCAGTGCAATCACGGGCAAAGCAGTGATCAGCCAATGCGAGCACAGCTTGACCATCACCAATCGCACCACTGGCTGCTCGCCGACCCACCACTGCTCCAAGGTGCCATCATCAAAGTCGGACTTAAAAAGGCCATCGAGCGCGAGCAGCCCAGACAACAGAGCCGCCACCCAAATCATCCCAGGTGCGATGGCTTGGAGAAGGTTGGGCCCGGGGCCGATGCCCAGTGGGATCATCGCGACCACGGAAAACAAGAAGACAAGGGGCAACAGGGATTGCCCGCCGTGTCTGCGGGCGCGCTTGAGATCCCGTAGCAGCAAGGCGATCAAAGGCTGAGCGGTCGATCGGGTCATGTCGCTCGGGCTCCCGCAATCACCTCAAGTCGATCAATGGTGTGCGTCAATGCCGGTTGTCGTTGATGCGCCGTCACAATCGCCGCACCATGAGATGCCAAGTGATGATCAAGAAGCCCATCGACCCATTGGCAGGCGGCGGTGTCCAAACTGGTGTAGGGCTCATCCAATAGCCACACATCGGCCGGGGAGACCAATAACCTGGCCAAGGCCAGCCGTCTTCTTTGCCCTGCCGACAGGTGGCCAGCCAAGCGACGGACGTGGCATCCGAGACCAGCCTGCTTGAGTGCCTGATGAGCACCCAAGGCTTCTCTCGTGGGGTGGCTTGGATAGAATCGTTGCATGAACGACAGATTTTCTATGCAGGTGAGGTCATCTTTGATGCCGGGTCGGTGGCCAATGAAAGCCATGGCGGCGTTTCGTTCAAGTGACCCCTCACTGACCGGCAAGATGCCTGCCAGCGTGCGAATCAGGGTTGTTTTGCCAGACCCATTGGCGCCGGTGACCACGCACAACGCCGCCGGGAGCAGGTTCAAATCAACGGGTTGAAAGACGGCTTCGCTGTGACGATGAAAGCTGACTTGGCTGGCAACGAGATACGGCTTCACGACATCGCTAGATAACTAATATGCCCTGTATCCTAGCATTATTTGCAGGCATAAACGGCATGATCGAAGTGCTTGGTCAGCCTTTTAAAGCGGACGGTGGTGTGCGGCCACAGGGTGGTATTTCGGCCGCTGATGGGATGAAGGTACCAACTTTGACAGCCACCGGCATTCCACACGGAATGGGACAAGGTTTGATCCAATTGATCGTTCCAATCCCGCTGTGCTTTGTCCGTGATTTCAATTTCTTGCCAGTGGTGCTTCCTCATCTGTTTAAGGGCCTGGACGATGTAGCGGATTTGGCCTTCAATCATGAGCAAAACGGAATTGTGTCCCAGGGCTGTATTTGGCCCAAGCAGCATAAAAAAGTTGGGGAACCCATGCACGGCGGTGCCTTTGTAGGCCTTGGGCCCACCCGCCCAGAGCCGCCCAAGATCCAGTTCGTCTTTGCCCACAATGAGTCCCTCGGGAATGGGGGAGGTGGCCTGGAAGCCGGTGCCAAGGACAATCACATCGACTGGGTGAGCCTCACCGGATTGGTCCACAATGGCTGTGGGCGTGACCTGGGTGATGGCCCGATCAATCAATTCGACGTGTGGGAGGTTGAATGTGGGATAGTAGTCATTGGACATGAGTACGCGTTTACAGCCCATGGCGTAGCGGGGCGTGAGTGCTTTGATCAGGGCTGGGTCATCGACCTGCCTTTCTAAGTGCTTCAGCGCTTTTCGTCGGTGTAAGGCAGAAAGGGCCGGCCAGCGCGTGAAAGCAGGCAGCCGAGTCTCTAGCAACAAAAACAATCCCAGCCGTGTCAAGTGGCGGGCGGGTGGGAAGACCCGATAGAGTAATTGTTGTATTGGCCCAATGGGACGATCGGGCTTTGGCAAAATCCAATTTGGGGTGCGTTGGAACACATGAAGCGATCGGGTCACTTTGGCCAAATGAGGCACAAATTGGACGGCGGATGCTCCGGTGCCAATCACCCCAACGCGCTGGTCGGTGAGATCGAGATCATCGGGCCACTGTTGCGAATGGATGATGCGCCCACCAAAGGTATCCAAGCCAGCGATGTCAGGCCAGGCGGGTCGTGCTAAGCCACCCAGTGCGCCCACCAAGAGTTGGCTGTTTCGGGTCCGGCCTTGGCTATCGGTCACCTGCCATTGCTTTGTGTGTTCATCCCATCGCGCCTTTGTGATCTCTGTGTTGAGTTCGAGGTGTGGCGCCAGGTCAAATGCGGTGACCATTTCCTCTAGATGGGCCTGAATTTCTCTGCGGGGTGCAAATTGCCGAGACCAATCGGCTTTGGGTGCAAACGACAACGAATAGAGATGAGATTGGACATCGCAAGCGGCGCCTGGATAGCGGTTGACCCACCACGTGCCACCCACGCCTGCTTCGCGCTCTAGGACAACAAAGTCATGGATGCCTGCTTTTTTGAGTTGAATTGCCAGACCCAGGCCGGCAAAGCCAGCCCCGATGATGATGATTTGGTGGTGTTGGCTCACACCACGCCCAAACGTTTGCCCACCTTGGTAAAGGCATCCACTGCCTGCTCTAAATGCGCTTTGGTGTGTGCTGCTGAGATCTGGGTGCGAATCCGTGCTTCGCCTTTGGGAACCACAGGGTAGAAAAAGCCAATCACGTAGATGCCTTCTGTGAGCAGTTCTTGTGCCATGGCTTGTGCCAGCGGTGCATCGTAGAGCATCACCGGTACGATCGGATGTGTGCCTGGTTTGATGTCAAACCCAGCGTCTGTCATGGCCTGTCTGAAAAACTCGGTGTTGTGTTGGAGCTTGGCACGCCGCTCGCCCGAGGCTTGAATCAGATCAAAGGCGGCCTGCGCTGCCGCCACCAATGCCGGTGCCAAAGAGTTGGAAAATAAGTAAGGCCGCGAACGCTGGCGGAGCAAATCAACCACAGTCGATGAGGCTGCAGTGAACCCACCCATGCCACCACCCATCGCTTTGCCAAGCGTTGAGGTGACAATATCGATCTTATCCATCACGCCATGGTGCTCGCCGGAGCCCTTGCCATGTGGGCCCAGAAAACCTGTGGCGTGGCAGTCATCAACCATGACCAGCGCATCATAGCGCTCGGCCAATGCCGCGATCTCATCGAGTGGCGCGATGGTGCCATCCATCGAAAACACGCCATCGGTGGCAATCAGGCGGGTGCGCTTTTTTTGAGTGGCTTTTAAGCAATCTTCCAAAGCATTCATGTCCGCATTGGCGTAGCGATGGCGTTCTGCTTTGCACAAGCGGATGCCATCGATGATGGAGGCATGATTGAGCTGGTCTGAAATGATCGCGTCCTGGTCATCAAGGAGCGGTTCAAATAGGCCACCATTGGCGTCGAAGCATGCGGCATACAGAATGCTGTCGTCTTGGCCCAAAAAGTCAGCTATGGTTTTTTCTAACTGCCGATGCGGTGTTTGAGTGCCACAAATAAAGCGCACTGAAGCCAAGCCAAACCCATAGTCATCTAGCGCCTGCTTCGCCGCCGAAATCAAGTCAGGATGATCGGCTAAGCCCAGGTAGTTGTTGGCACAGAAGTTGAGGACGTGTTGTCCACCCTGTGTTTCAATTTCAACCCGCTGAGGCGTGATGATTTCACGCTCGCGCTTGTACAAGCCATCAGACTCAATTTGTTCTAGCGCCTCAAGCCAGTGCGACTGGGCTTTGTTAGGGAGTGGGTGCGTCATCATCGTCCTCTAAAAAGGCATCGTAGTCAGGCAGGCTGGCTTCATCACCAAACAGCTGAAAGTTTCTGCGTTGCAACCAGCCGTCTCGGACAAAGGCGTATTCGTCGTAGGCATCTTCTAGGCTCTCATCAAGGCCCAAAAAGCCAGCACGCATTTGAATGAGGTCCAAGGCGGTGATGCCGGGCCCAGTTCGGTGTCTCAGTGCCTGATCGGCCGGGTCGGTGGTCATCTCAGTCACTCGGCCTAGGCCGTCTCTGACGGTGGCGGGTCCGAGCAGTGGCAACATCACAAACCGAGAGTTTTCCCAGCCCCAAGTGGCGAAGGTGGCGCCTAAGTCTGTTTTGTGGTTGGGCAGATTGTTGTGGTCGGCCACATCGAATAATCCGCCAACACCATAAACAGTATTGATGAGAAAGCGCCCGAATTGTTCTGAGCCGTCCACAAACCGGCCTTGCAGCAACAATTGGCCGGTGACCCAAGGGGAGGCAAGGTTGTCAAAGAAGTTACTGATGCCACGCTTTGCAGGCTTGGGTGTGATTTGGTCGTAGGTGTGGGCCACCGGCCGAAGCAGGGTGCGATCCACGGTTTGGTTGAAGGCATAGACAGAGCGGTTGGTTGACTCCCAAGGATCGTCTGGCGTTGGTGCGGCCAGTTCTTTGGTTGTGCTGGCACAACCAATGATCAGAGTGAGTGACATCAGCGCCAATGTGACCCTGGCCAGGTGTTTGAGTTGTTTCATGAGTCTGCTTCGATTGAGTTTGAATTTTCGGTACAGTCGATTTCAGTGTCCCACCCCAGTAGCGCCTGCACGCCACTGAGTTGGGCGAGCGTCACCAGTGCCTCGGGTGGATTGTGGAATGCAATGGCGAGTTGCTGCTGTTGGCCCTTTGATTGCAAGTCCAATAGCCAGGCCAGTGCACTGGAGTCGGTTCGCTCGACATCCGATAAGTCGATGTCGCATGGTAGGGCCTGAGCGTTGTTTGTCTTCGAGTGCCAATAGGGCACCTCTTTCATGGTTAAAGAACCCGTTGGCTTGAGCGTGTGGCCAGTCTCACTCATGACCCGTCGGCATCCAATACCACATCGCCTTTTTGAAGCCCGGCGAGTGTGGCCTCAAAGCCAATTTGGGAAATTTGTTCACCGATCTGATTTCTGAAAGTGGCCACATAAGAAATGCCTTCGGCAATGACATCAAACACCAGCCACTGGCCATCGTGTTGCCTCAAGATGTAGTCAATCGGCATGATGGAGCCGTTGTCTAACTTGAGGCGCGTTCTCACCCGTGTTCTGCGAGGGTCTTGATCGGCCTCCAATGGCATGACTTCAACGGTGTTTCGGCTATCAAAATCCAGTAGCCGAGTGGCGTATTCATCCATCAAGGAAGTGCCCAGTGCATCA
>JAGYMV010000199.1 GCA_018400355.1 Wenzhouxiangella sp. | reverse complement strand
CCGCTGTCATGAACGTTGGTTTGTCCGACAAGATTGCGATGCTGGGCACCTCAGATATTGCTCAAGAGCTGTATTTGGTGCACTACCGCACTTGGCCTTGGGAAGATTGGGATCTGTATAGAAAAGCCAGCCCAATTTACTATGCTGATCAAGCCAAAACACCCATTTTGATCATGCATGGCGCAGCCGACCCCCGAGTGGACCCGACCCAGTCACGTATTTTGTACCGCTATTTGGTGCTACAAGAGGACCCACCGCCAGTGCGTTTGGTTCTTTATCCAGGTGAGGGGCATGGCAATCAACGGGCGGCCTCACGTTGGGATTACAGTTTGAGGCTGATGCGTTGGATGGATCATTACCTGAAAGGTGAGGGTGGTGAGATGCCGCCTTATTCTTTGGACTATGGCCTGGACACTGAGGCCGATAATGGCGAGTGATGGGGTGAGTAAGGAGGCGTTGTTGGCAAAGCTCAATCAGAGTTCGGCCAACACCCTCATGCAAACTTTGGGCATTGAATATACCGATGTGGGTGATGGTTTTCTGGAGGCCACTTTGCCGGTTGGGCCATCGGTTCACCAACCCATGGGCATTTTGCATGGCGGGGCCACCGCGGCATTGGCGGAATCCGTTGGCAGTGCCGCCTCCGCCTTGCTCCTCAATCTAGACACCCACTATCCGGTGGGTCTTGAGTTATCGATTAATCACATCCGTTCCATGCGTCAGGGCAAGGTCAGGGCCCGTGCCGACATTGTCCATCAGGGGCAGACCACACACCTTTGGAACATTTCTATTCGTGATGAGGAGGGGAAAATGGTGGCCTGGTCGCGTTTGAGCATGATGATACTCGCTCGGCGTTAACGCGCAGGCACTGGTTCTTCTATTCCATTTGCGCAAATCGCGCCTTAAGGCTTCGGTCTAGTTTGTCGACATCGTTTTGTAGGTGGGCCAGGTCTTTCGTGTTTTGTATCACATCGGTGGCCAGCGCCAGTCGTTCATCTCGGCTGGCTTGGGCAGCGAGCATTTGCTCGGCCAGTTTTGGGCTCACACCATCTCGCGCCATGAGACGTTTGCGCTGCAGTTCGGGGGGCACATCCACAACCACGACGGCATCGGCTGGCAAGATGGCCGGGCGCTCAGCATATAACGGGATGACCACCACCGCATAAGGCGCTTGGGTCTTGTCTTCGGCGGTCTTTAATTGCTGCTTGACCTCGTCCATGATGAGCGGGTGCAAGAGCTGCTCCAGTGCCTTGCGCTGTTGGTCATCGGCAAAAACAAGTTGGCGCAGCGCCCGTCGGTCCAGTTGGCCCTTGTGGGGTCCTGGCCCCAGTAGCACGCGCTCACCCCAGCGTGTGGCAATGGCCCGATGGCCTGGTTGGCCAGGCTCGGTGAGCTCTCTGGCGATCACATCGGTATCGATGACCAAAGCCCCACAGGCCGCTAGGCGCTTTGATACCTCGGTCTTCCCACTGGCCACGCCGCCGGTCAGAACCACCACGGGCAAGTCTCTGGCCATCACTCAGTTGGCTGGGTAGATCCGGAAAAGGCCACCGTTGGGTGCATCTGTGATGATAAAGACATCACCTTTGGGTCCCACACGAATATCTCGAATGCGCCCCAGTGTGTTGCGCAAGACTTCCTCTTGGTGGACCACCTCGTCATTTTCAAAGACCAAGCGACGCAGTTGTTGTGTCCTCAGGCCACCAGCCAAAAAATTGCCTTGCCATGGACCAAAGTGGTCGTCTTCTAATTTCACCAAGCCAGACGGTGCGATGCCCGGCGTCCAGTCTGTCACCGGGTTGATCATGTCAGGATGCGCTCTCTGGCCGCCAGCGAATTGTTCTTCTGTCCGATAGTCTCTACCCAGAGAGACCACAGGCCAGCCATAATTGCCACCGGCGGAAAGGCTTGGACAAACGCGCTCTTGCGCTTTTT
>JAGYMV010000198.1 GCA_018400355.1 Wenzhouxiangella sp. | reverse complement strand
TGCCAATCCCAAGCGGGCTTGCCGGCTTCGGCGGCCAACTCAGCGATCGCAGTGATGGCTTCTTGCATGTGATCATGACCAAAAGTGACCGCGCCGAGCATTTGCTCTTCGGTCAACAAATCGGCTTCTGATTCAACCATCAATACCGCTTTTGAGGTACCGGCCACCACCAAATCAAGGCGCGATTCTTTGAGCTGTGATTGGGTGGGGTTTAAGACATATTCGCCATCGACGAAGCCCACACGAGCGGCGCCAACTGGTCCTTGGAACGGCACACCGGCCAAAGCGAGCGCAGCAGAAGCGCCCAACAGCGCTGGAATGTCGCCATCGACTTCTGGGTTTGACGACATCACCGTGGCAATGACTTGAATCTCGTTATAAAACCCTTTCGGAAACAAAGGTCTTAATGGACGGTCAATCAAACGCGAGGTCAGCGTTTCTTTTTCAGTGGGGCGGCCTTCGCGCTTGAAAAAGCCCCCAGGGATTTTGCCCGCTGCATAGAATTTTTCTTGGTAGTTGACGGTCAAGGGGAAAAAGTCCTGACCTGGCTTGGCTTCTTTTCTGGCCACGGCGGTGACCAACAAGACCGTGTCGTCCATGCTGATCAAGACGGCACCATCGGCTTGGCGGGCCACGTGGCCAGTCTCTATGGTGACGTTATGGGCGCCGTACTTAAATGTTTTACTGAACTTCTTCACTGTGGGGACTCCAAATTTTGTCTAGATACAATGCAAAACACCCCGGGACAGCGAACCGCTGCCGGGGTGTTTTGAAAACTACTCAAGGTGATGAGACCGGATCTTAACGACGTAGACCCAAACGCTCGATCAAATCACGATAGCGTTGGATGTCTTTTTTCTTCACATAGTCGAGCAGTGAACGGCGCTGGTTGACGAGCTTCAAAAGACCCCGACGTGAGTGGTGGTCTTTCTTGTGCTCGGCAAAATGCCCAGTCAGGTGCTCAATGCGGGCTGTCAACAAGGCCACTTGGACCTCAGGCGACCCGGTGTCGCTATCTGATTTTTGGTGGGTTTTCACCACCTCTGCTTTTTTCTCTGCAGTCAATGACATGACTTTTAATCTCTCCGGCCTATGGTGCATCAAAATCATGCGACCGAGCTTTTCCTTAAAGCCTGCTCAAAACTCCCACAAATCCGTGATGTTTGGACGCTGTTTGAGAGAACAGTCTTGGAGCAAAAGCCCCGGTCGCACCATGTAAGCCTCTTATTGTAGCCCGTTGTTTGGGGCTGTGACAAGCGACACGCCACTTAAAAATTGAACCATCGGCCGCCAACCCACCCCAGCCATGGTGGCCCAATCACCCCATGCTAGGCCCAACAGCGACACCCCAATGCCATGGCGATCGGTGATTCAAGCTAAAATGGCCAGAGTTTTTATATGGCTGGGTGTGTTTGCCCCACCCAGCCGCCCCATCTGTTTAACTCGGAGCCTTTGCCATGGCGAGACTGACCAGCCAGATCAACACAATGGACGATGAGTTCGAAGCACGCGCCAGCCACCACCGTGGGCTGGCTCAGTCCTTGGCTGAGCTTCGTCAAACCCTCGCTCTGGGCGGCTCTGAGAGCGCGCGCGCCAAACACACCGATCGCGGCAAGCGGCTGCCGAGAGAACGGATCAATCGATTGCTCGACCCAGGCAGTCCTTTTCTCGAGATTGCACCCCTGGCCGCGTATGGTCTCTACGACGACCAAGCCCCTGGCGCGGGCGTGATTGCGGGCATTGGGCGCATCAACTCTCAATTGTGCATGGTGGTGGCCAATGATGCGACGGTCAAAGGCGGCACGTATTACCCGATGAGTGTCAAAAAACACTTGCGGGCACAAGAGATTGCGCTAGAAAACCACCTGCCCTGCGTCTATCTGGTGGATTCTGGCGGGGCGTTTTTGCCCCTCCAAGACGAGGTCTTCCCAGACCGCGACCATTTT
>JAGYMV010000197.1 GCA_018400355.1 Wenzhouxiangella sp. | reverse complement strand
AAACTGGCGGCGCAGTGCGGTTTGCTCGGCGTTGGCGAAAGTCACAGAATCGAGCGCGGTCAACACATCAAAATAGCGCTGCGTCACCCGAAATAAAAACGCTTGCCAGTCTTCGGCGTAGCGCGCCTCAGCGGCGCTCAACTGGGCTTTGCCACGAGAGAGCTGACCCCAATTGGCGTCGCTGTAAATGCTTTGATTGAGGCTGACTCGATAGCTTTCTTGGTCCTCATCGCTCGAGGGCAAGGTCACACCCCCCACTTTGGGCTCAGAGCTGCCCACCGAACGCGTGGCCGTACCTGTGAGACTGGGCAACAACCCCGCGCGCGCTTGGCGAGGAATTTCTTCTGCCACATCTAAGCGACGCTCAGCCGCACGCAATTCGGCATCATTGGATTGCGCCAGCTCATAAACGCCCAAAAGATCCACGGCGTGGGCTGAGGCACCGAGTCCAAGTGCCAAAGTCAGCGCACTGAGTTTCATCCAGGTGGGGTGCTTGTATTGATTCATTTTTTCTTCCTAACAGGGGCCTGGAACGCAAAAAGGCTCAGGCGCTTTGATTCAAAATCTCCGCGAGTTCGTGGCATCGGTCTTTGACCCACCGCGCACTCAAAACTCAAAATGTGGCACATCCTCTGCGCCCACCAATCGGGGCAAGTCGGTCTCGAACAACGAATCAGTGTGCCATTGATCTGTCTTTTCACGATGAAGACACACCGCCTCCATCGCAGGGGATGCGCCGTGGATGGCGAACAATCGACCACCCAGGGCCACTTTGTCTTTCAACACCCCCGGCACCATCGCCGATGACCCAGTCACCACCACGCAATCAAACTCGCCTGCTGGTAGGGCGCTGAGATCCAAGGCATCGGCTTGGGTCACTGCCACATTGGCCACACCCGCGCGTTCCAAACGACGGCTGGCGGATTCGGCCAGATCATCAAAGATCTCAAGGCTTGTCACCAACCCACCCAGATCACTCAAACACGCGGCCAAGAAACCTGAGCCTGTGCCCACCTCTAAGACCGTCTGACCGGGCTCAAGTTGCAAGGCTTGCAACAAACGCCCTTCTTCCACGGGTTTCATCATCACCTGATCATGGCCCAGCGGGATGCGGACATCCATAAACGCCATGCGGCGGTGGCTGGAGGGCACGAACTCTTCTCGAGGCACGGTTTTGAGTGTCTCGAGGACCCGTTGGTCGAGCACATCCCAGGTGCGGATCTGCTGCTCGATCATGTTAAAACGTGCTTGTTCGATGTTCAGGGCCATGCCGTTTGCCTTTTCTCCAATCGCTTTGGGTTTGCCGGTGCCTGGCTGTTTACGAGGCACTGCCTATCGGTCTATTGTAACGCCACCGAACCACCCGATGCCTGTGTACAAGGTCATGGTTTGGTGGCATCGGTCAGAATTTCAAGGGGTGCTATGATTGGCTTTATGGATGATTCTTGGCTCAAAGACACCCCTTGGCGGGTTCGGCTGTTGCCCACCATAGAGGGGCTCGAGAGCCGTTCGTTGAACGAAATCAACGCCATTGTCATTCACGCCACCGAATTGCCCACACTGTCCAAGGCTCGGCAATTTGCCGAGGAGATCCATTATCCGGGGAGCCAAACGGGCAACAGCGGACACTTTTATATCGATCAAGACGGCAGCGTGGAGTGTTGGGTGACCCCTGAACGGGTGGCCCACCATGTCAAAGGCTACAACCGCCCATCCATTGGGATCGAATTGGTCCACCCAGGCCGCTACCCCAATTGGCTCTCGAGCGAACACCAAAGCTGGGAGATCCCCTACCCCGATGCCCAAATTGAGGCATTGATTGAGCTGATCAATCAATTGCAGGTGCGCCTGCCCGGGCTGCACCACATCGCAGGCCACGATGAGATCGACCGCGAGTGGGTGGAAGCCAGCGATGATCCCAGCAAGAAAGTCCGACGGAAACTCGACCCCGGCCC
>JAGYMV010000196.1 GCA_018400355.1 Wenzhouxiangella sp. | reverse complement strand
CCCCCACGTGATGCTCAGCGGGGCCGGTGCTGAAGCATTTGCCGAAAGCCAAGGCCTAGAGTTCATTGAAATGGACTGGTTCATCACCGATTTTCGATTGGAGCAATGGCAAGGCATGCAACAAGCCCAAATCACACAAGACCCAATGTTCACCCAAGACCCAACACCTTGGTATTCCACCGTCGGTGCCGTGGCGCTCGATCAAATGGGCAACTTGGCGGCGGGCACCTCAACCGGTGGCATGACCAACAAACGCTTTGGGCGCATTGGTGACTCACCGATCATTGGTGCTGGGACCTATGCAGACAATGAAAGTTGCGCGGTGAGCGCCACTGGTCATGGAGAATTCTTTATTCGCCATGTGGTGGCTTATGACATTTGTGCGCGCATGCGCTATCAAGGCGTGTCACTCACGCAAGCCGCCGATGCCGTGGTCCATGATGTCTTGGCCAAAGCCGGTGGCGATGGGGGCGTGATTGCCATGGACGCCACAGGCCAGATTGCCATGCCGTTTAATACCGAGGGCATGTATCGGGCCTTCATTGATGTCGACGGCCAAATGACCATCGCCATTTATGGCGATGAGGGGCAATAAGCTTAAGCGCTGGCTTTAAGACCTGTGGGGGCAAGCCCCAAAGCCTCACACAGCGCCAGAGAGGGCTTGGCCTGATTGAGGGTGTAGAAATGGAGCGCGGGCGCCCCACCCTCGATCAGCCGCTGACACAGATCAGCAACGACATCGTGGCCAAAGGCTTTCAATGAATCCATGTCCCCATCGGCCTCCCAAGCACTCAAACGCTTGCTCAACCACATGGGGATCTCAGCACCGCAGGTATTGGAAAACCTCGCCAAGCGGGTGTAGTTGGTGATCGGCATGATGCCTGGAACAATGGGGACATCCACACCCAAGGCGCGGGCCTCATCGACAAATCGAAAATAGGCATCGGCATTGAAAAAATATTGGGTGATGGCCCCACTGGCCCCCGCATCGACTTTGGCTTTGAAATGCGCCAAGTCACTGGCTGGAGAATCAGACTCGGGGTGGTGTTCAGGATAGCAGGCCACTTCAATCTCAAAGGCTTCACCGAAGTGGGTGCGAATGAATGCCACCAAGTCGATGGCATACGAAAACACCCCGCGGCCACCACCCGATGGGCGATCCCCTCGAAGCACCACCAAGCGATCCACACCGTGGTCTTGGTAGGTGGTCAATAACTCAATAATGCCGGCTTGGTCTTCGGCCATACACGAGATGTGCGGCGCGGCTTTAAGGCCGGTTTGGCCCAACAGATCCAGCACCGTATCGCGGGTCCGTTGACGGGTGGAGCCACCCGCACCAAAAGTCACTGAGACATACTCTGGCCCCAGTGCTTCGAGTGTTTGAGCCGCCACCAACAAACGAGCCTGCTGTTCAGGCTCGTGTGGTGGGAAGAACTCAAAACTGACTTTAGAGCGCATGGTCAATTACTCAATCAATCAATCACTCAATCAATCAACCAATCGCTCGACCGATCAATAACGGTAGTGGTCTGGCTTGAATGGGCCAGTTTGCGCCACACCGATGTAGTCGGCTTGCTCTGATGTCAGCTCGGTCAAACGGGCACCGATGCGGTCCAGGTGCAAGCGCGCCACTTTCTCATCCAAGTGCTTGGGCAGCACATAGACTTCGTTTTCGTAGCGGTCACCATTTTTCCACAGCTCAATTTGGGCCAAGGTTTGGTTGGTGAATGAGTTGGACATCACAAAGCTTGGGTGGCCAGTGGCACAGCCCAAGTTCACCAAGCGGCCTTGGGCCAACAAGATGATGCGCTTGCCATCGGGGAAGGTGATGTGATCGACTTGTGGCTTGATCTCATCCCACTCGTATTGCTCTAGTGAGGCCACATCAATCTCATTGTCGAAGTGACCGATGTTGCACACAATCGCCTCATTTTTCATGCGAAGCATGTGGTCGTG
>JAGYMV010000195.1 GCA_018400355.1 Wenzhouxiangella sp. | reverse complement strand
AAGTCAACCCCATAACAGGGGATGGCTTCCAGTACTTTAGAGTGATCAATGCAGTAGCGGCTGATAATGCGTGGCTAAAAACAGGCAACGATTATTATCGCTTCCGCTTTGAGATCATCACTTCAGGCACCTCAGCGATGAGCATGCAAGCCTCCGGTGGCGAGGGCCAAGTGAGTTTGTGGTGGTCCCAAGATGACTTTGATACTCTGGCGGGCTTTAACCTCTATCGGGCCCCTGTGGGCAGCTCGAATTTCCAACGCGTGAACAATACTCTGATTCCTCAGGGGATGACGACGTGGACAGACAACACAGTCACGCCAGGTCAGCCCTATCAATACTATTTTAAAGTCGTTAAGACCGATCTCAGCGAATCTGAGGCATCGAACATCGCACAGGCCACCGCATTGGATACGATCTCACCCACCATGAGCCACACGCCCATCACCGGTGCCGCCGCGGGCCAGCCCCTGACCTTCCGAGCCACGGTCTCTGATAATGTCTCAGTCCAGTCGGTGACCCTGTTTCACCGCGCCATGGGCCAAAGCACGTGGCAGCAAAACGCCATGAGCCTGATCAGCAACCGTTATGCAGTCACACTGGATGGCTCGACCATCAACGCGCCAGGTTTGGAGTACTACATTGAAGCCAGTGATGGCGTCAATGTCACCCGCTCCACGCTACCAGCCACACCACACACTGTGGTTGTTGATGACAGACCTGTTGTGACGGCCATCAGCCCCACCTCAGGGCCTGCCGCAGGGGGCACCGCGGTCACGATCACGGGCAGCAATTTTGATGCAGGTGCCAGTGTGCGGGTCGGGCAGAGCGTGTGCGCGAATGTGACGGTCACCAGCACGACATCCATTCAATGCACCACCAACCAACACATCCCTGAAGTGGTGGATGTGCGCGTCACCAATCCAAACTCCGCGCCTGGCTTATTGGTCGGTGGTTTTCGATATTTGAGCGATACCGCCACCCTCAGCCTCCCAAACATCGTGGCAGGACGAGGTCAGACCATTGAAGTACCGGTATCACTCAACAACAGCCAGGGCATGGTGAGCGCTCAGTTCACGATCAATTTTGATCCGTCCGTCATTAAAGTCGCATCGACAACGTTGGGCAATCTCACTGCTGGTTGGACGCAAGCGGTCAACACCAGCCAAGCAGGTGCCATCACGGTGTCGATGGCAACCGGCGGTGGTGGCGTGAGTGCCGATGGTTCGGTGCTTCGTATTTCATTTGAAGCGCATGGGCAACCAGGCGAGACCACGGCTCTCACGCTGTCGAATGTGGCCATCAACGATGGATCCATTCCTGTACAAGTGGGCAACGGCCAAATCGAGATTGACTCAGTGCATCAGATTCAAGGTCAGGTGAGTTATTGGAACGGCTCGCGACCGGTAGACGCCACCAGCATGGTCTTGACCTCAGACCAATCACCCATCAATGGTGCAGTCGCTGATTCAGCCAGCAACGGGGCCTTCTCGGTCTTTGCCCCCGCCGGGACCCACTTGTTGATTCCGAGAAGAAACGCAGCAGAAGGGGGCATCAGCGCTTTGGATGCTTCTCTCGCTCTTCGCCATGCCACCAATGAATCACCACTCACGGGGCATGCGCTGACTGCCGCGGATGTGAACCGCTCAGGCGCGGTCACCGCACACGATGCCTTTTTGATCCTGCAACACGTGGTGGGCTTGAGCAGCCTGCCATTCACAGGCGCCGGTGAGGTCTGGGTGTTTGCCCCCGAACATCGGAGTTTCTCAAACCTCGCAAGCCCCAAAGCCAATCAACACTTCACCGGCATTTTGCTGGGAGACCCCAGCGGGAACTGGGGCGAGCAAGCGCCAGCGTCAATCTCCAATCGGGCATTGTCGCAGCCAAGCTTTAACCTCAGCAGTGGATGGGCAGACCAAGGCAACACAGTCACCACAACCTTAAGCATCGGAGCCAGCTCGTCTTTTTATG
>JAGYMV010000194.1 GCA_018400355.1 Wenzhouxiangella sp. | reverse complement strand
GTGACTTAATGGGCACCCACAGCACCCGATCAACAGGCTCAATCACCCGACCCAAGACCTCGTCTAGGTGGCTGGCGCGATGGCCCAACACAAACCGAAGTGGACGAGGCAGACTGGGAAAGAGCGCCATGGGGGGAAGCCCACAAAATATGATCCAGGCATCGGGGGCATATAAGCGAACCGTTTTGATGAGCTGGACAATCTTGTCTTGCCATTGAGCAATCGTGCTCAAACCCAAAAGATCATTCACCCCTGTAGAAATCACCACCACATCCACCCCACTTGGCCAGTCGATTTTGCGGGCCTCATGAGCAATGCGCCGAGCATCGGCACCGATCTTGCCATGGACCTGCCAAGCCACTGGGCGATTCAATGCCCCACTCAAGCCCAGTGCGGCTTGTGCCACCAAAGCCTCGGTGTGATGGCTCGCGCCCACGCCTGCGATGATGGAATCACCCAGACCCAGCAGTTGAAGTGGTGGTTTTGATTCATCGAGGGCATCGGAGACAGCCAGCCCACAAGGATCGCCCGCAGCCCCTTGAAACCGAGGTGTGGTTCGACGGACCCAGAGGGCTTGGGGCAAGAGCAGCCCGAAGGCTGCCCAAAAAGCCATGCCCCGTATCACCGTTTAGGCGGTGGCGCGGGTGAGTCTTTGCAGGCTAGACAAACGATGGGCCTGCATTTTCATTCGATACTCAAGCTCTTTGTAACGCGTTCTAAATTGGGTGCGATGCCACCGATCGCGGAGTGCATCGGCGCCCGCTTGAACGCGCTCGGTTTGGACCACTTGCCACTGATGAACCGTTTCTTTGAACTGCTCATATTCGGCTTCCAAAGTCGCCCGCCAGTTGGCGTGCGCCTCCGATTGGGCCAAACGCTGTTCGAGTTGTTTGAACTGCATCTGCAAACGCGCCCGTTGAATTTTGAACTTAGGCGTGCGCTTTAAGCCGTGCGCCAGACCAAACCAAGCAGAAATTGAAATCAACCATTTGCCTGGATCAAACTGCCACCAGCGAAGGCCATTGCGGTAATCGGCCTGAAAAGTGTGGTGGTAATTGTGATACCCCTCACCCCAGGTCAACAAAGCAATCACCCCGTTATCACGCGAGGAGTCCTCATCGCTGTAGGTGCGTCTGCCCCAAGTGTGGGCCAGTGAGTTGATGAAAAACGTACAGTGTTGAGAAAACGCCAAACGGAAACCACTGGCCAGCAACACCATCCCCAACACGTCGCCCACCAAAAATCCAAGCGCGAGCGGAATCCCTAAGTTAAACAACCACACCAACGTCCAGTAGTGTTTGTGTTGCCACATCACAATCGGGTCGTTTTCTAAGTCTTTGGCTTGGCTAAAGTCCACCTCACTGGTTTTCCAGTGTCTGAGCATCCAGCCCATGTGTGCGTGCCAAAACCCAGATTTGATGGAATGGGGATCATGGTCGACATCATCGACATGGCGGTGATGCACCCGATGGCGCGCCGCCCAAACATAGATGGAATTTTGCAGCGAGAACGTGCCAAAGATCGCCAACGCGAGGCGCAGTGGCCAGGCGGCTTTATACGTCCGGTGTGACCACAGGCGGTGATAGCCCATGGTGATCGACAAACCACTCAAGATCCAAACCGTGGCTGCAAAGGCCCAGGTCCAACCACTAAAGCCCACCAACACTCCATAAATGGGCGCAATCACCAACCCAATGATGTTGATGGCCGCAAAGAAAATCACATTCGATACCACCAAAGGTGGTTTTTTAACATCACTCATGAGCTGAATCTTTACTCCGCTTGTTTAAATACTTGAATGGATAAAGGATAACGCCACACCACCCCATCCGAGGCTTTGATGGCACCCACAATCGGAAAGATCACAGCCACGATGCCCAAGGCGATCAAGATTGGAACGCCAATAAAGACAATGGCGAGTATCCCGCCGATGATGGCATAGACCACCACACTGATGATCCAGTTAAAAATCACATGGCCGTGGGCGACCAGTCCAGGCAA
>JAGYMV010000193.1 GCA_018400355.1 Wenzhouxiangella sp. | reverse complement strand
GTCTGATCAGGGGCTAGGCCACGCAGCTGCGCTGGACGGATCTGGTCGGTGCCATCGGTGATCGATGGGCGCGGGAAGTTAAAGCTGGGCAACAACCGCGCCAAAATCGCGCTGGTTTCTGTCAAACCGGTTTCAGTCAACGCTTCTGAGCTGATGACATCAATGGGCACCGCAGAATCGGCGATCGAGCGGTCACGGCGGCGGGTGCCGGTGACAGCGATGCGATCGGTTTCTTCGGCAGCGGCTTGAGGGTCATTTTGGGTGGCATTTTGTGCCATAGACGGTGCGGCCACCAAGCCAAGCCCTGCAATAATGCAGGCGCTCAACAGGCTTTTTGTGAGCACACCAGTTCGAAGATCAAACGGATTGGTTTGCTTCATATGAAACGTCTCCTTCAAAGAGTCAAAAACACTCGGCTTAATCACATAAATAACTGAGCCGATCAGCGAAATCTGTATATGTTAATAATTTGTTACTGATTGTGAGACAGACTATACCATTCGGGCGTGAAGTTCAAACACGTTTATTTTCAATTGTTTACGCGCGCAACAATTCGTTGATTGAGGTTTTGGCGCGAGTTTTGGCATCGACCGTCTTCACAATCACCGCTGCATAAAGGCTGTGGCTCCCATCATCTGCTGGTAACGTGCCTGAGACCACCACCGAGCCGGCTGGCACGCGACCCATGTGAATCTCCCCGGTGGCGCGGTCATAGATGCGGGTGGATTGGCCGATAAAGACCCCCATGCCGATCACAGACCCTTGCTCGACGACGACACCTTCGACCACCTCAGAGCGCGCGCCAACAAAGCAATCGTCTTCAATGATCGTGGGGTTGGCCTGCAAGGGTTCCAACACCCCGCCAATGCCAGCGCCGCCTGAGAGGTGAACGCGGGCACCAATTTGGGCGCACGAGCCCACCGTGGCCCAGGTATCGATCATCGACCCCGACCCCACATAAGCACCGATATTGACATAACTGGGCATCAAGACCACATCGCTTGCGATGTGCGCGCCTTGTCTGACAATCGCCGGTGGGACAATGCGGGCACCGGTTTGTGCAGGATCATCGCCCTCACCAAAGCGAAGCGATACTTTGTCAAAGTAGCGGGTCATGCCATCGCTGATGACTTGGTTGCCTGTGATCCTAAAGTGCAACAAGATCGCTTGTTTGACCCACGCATTGACCCGCCAGCCTCGATCGGTGGGTTCGGCCACCCGCAAGGTGCCAGCCTCTAGGGCATGCAAACACTCATCGATCACTTCCCGAAGATCGGCTTGGTGGTGGCTGGGGCTCAGTGTGTCTCGGTCGGCCCAGGCCGATTCAATGGTCTCTTGCCAATGGTTCGTGTTCATTTTTTTGAGATCCTATTGGTGGGGGTCTATCCATCCAAGCGTTTCATTAACTCTTGACTGAGCGCCCGAGCACCGGTTTCGTCCAAGGCGGTCATCTGACCTGTTTGGTTCTTGTTTTCTTGTCCGATCATAAAGACATCTTCGACCCGTTGTCCAAACGTGGCGATGCGGGCATCAAATAACCGCAACTCAAGCGCCACCAAAGTCTCTGCGATGGCAGACAACAAGCCGGGTCGGTCGGTGGCGGTGATCTCCAGCGTGGTCAAACCGCTTCGGTGGGGCCGAATCTCAATCTTTGGACGGTCCATGAAAGGTTGTAAGCGCCGCGGCACCGGCCTGGGTGGCAGGGGTCTGACCACCTGCTCGACCAGTTGTGTTTCTAGGATGTTTTTCAGGCGGCTGGCGTCTTCTTTGTTGATCGGTCTGGCCTCGCGGTCCATGACCTGAAACAAATCCCAGCTCATGCCATCGGTGGTGGTGATGACACGAGCAGCCACCACGTTGAGTTGCATGCGATCGAGTTCGCGGGCCACCAAGGCAAACAAACCGGGGAAATCACGCGCGTGCACAAACAGCTCGCTCACACCTTTGTCCACATCCGATCGGGTGCTCACCAGGGGGCGTCTGGGTTTCTCAAGCACGGCTTGTG